>JBBQMJ010000309.1:0-4803 GCA_038328815.1 Fimbriimonadales bacterium
TCAGAGATGTAGCCTGAACCACAACCTCGTCGATATCTGCCAGCACTTGTTCGGGCGATCTCGCCCGCATCTCGTCGTTTATGAGGCCAAAAGTCTCCGCGATCAGCTCCATCTGGTGTCGCAAATTCACCATCATGTCGCTGAGCCTGACAATGAACTCCCTTCGCCGGGTCAAGACCTCTTTACGCTTACCCAGAATTTCCTTTGTCGCGAACACCGTTTCGGATTCGATCTGGTCTGTTAACGAAGCCAGCTCAAGGTCGTAGTGCTTCTGGATTGCGCCAATGAGATTCTGCACATCCTGTTGGCTGAGCTTTCGATCTGGTGGCGGGCCGCTGTAGTCCTTGTATTGGGCGATCTCGGGAAGATCCTTGATCTCCTGCTTACTGAAGTTCGAATAGGATTCGCGAAGCAGAGAAAATAGATAGGCTAGGTACTCCGACTCACGATCGGCAAACTGAAGGTACTTCTCGAGCAGGAAGTCCAACTTTCGCAAGGCTTCCCGAAACCACTTGTCCTGCACCGTGGCCGTTTGTTCAATCTGGACCCGGGCTGCTTCCAACCAGCCAAATCGTTCTCGGATTTCGTCGCGAATCTTAGGGAAGACCTTGTTCTTCAGGTCCTCCCGGTGGGCTTTCACCTCTGAATCAAACCGTGCCTCAAGCCTCTTCGTAAACCAAGCCGTATCAGGCACGAAAAGTAAATAGGCGACTTCGGCGATTATTCCGCAGAGAAGAGGAATCGGGTTCAGAAACGCTGCAGAAAGGGCCACAAAGCTGGCAAGGCCGACCATGTTCGCGGGCTCTTGCATTGCTGAAGCCCATCGAGATCGGACGCTTCTGTATTGAGGGTTAGATGGATCGAATTTCAACGGGCAACCGCGTAGAGTATGGCTTAACTCAAAGAGAAGCGAACAGGGACTTCACTTCTTTCACTTTATCGAAGAACGCGGGCTTTTCTTGAATGCCTTTATGCCAGGCCAGGCCGCAGTCAATGAGGTTAATCGTATGTCGAATGTTCGCTCCCGGTATAGGGTCGCCCTTGGCGTCGCGCTCGCGACCTAAAAGCCAAAGCGTGTCGCAGATGCGCACCGCCGACTCAATGTCGTGAGTGACGAGAACGAAGGACAGGATTTCATCAAGCTGGGCCATTTCGACAAGGAAGTCGCAGACCGAACTTAAGGCATTGGGATCAAGCCCAGAGAATGGCTCATCCATTAGCAACAAATGCTCGCTGCAGATGAGTTGTTGGGCGATGGAGACTCGCTGGCGTTGGCCGCCGGAAAGCTGCGCGGGATATTTGTCGCCGAGATCCTTGATCCCGAATTTGTCCATGATGTCCTTGATTCGCTTCTCGGCCTGCTCGGCAGGAATGCAAGCCTGCTTTGCCGCGATCATCATGTTGCCAATAACCGAGCGGTGCATGAAGAGCGGATAGCTCTGAGCCACGACTCCAACCTTGCCCGGTGTGACAGCGACGCCATCTTCGAGAGTTACCTTGCCGGTGTCAGGAATATTGAGCCCCGAAAGGATTCGGAACAGTTGGGTCTTACCCATGCCGGACGGCCCCAATAACCCCACGATCTGACCCTGGGACATTCCTGGCCGGTGGATATTCTTAAGATCGATATTGACGTCTCTTAGAATCTGCCTGCCGCCGAGGGTCAAGTTGATGCCCTCCGCCTTCAGCAGAGTCTGCTGGTATTCGTAGAACATTGCCTCGCTCACTTGGCTTGCTCCACGGTTAAATAGGCGTACGGACAGAATAGCCGTCTAATCAAACCAATGGCTGCATCCTGGAATAAGCCAACCACTAGGACGGCGAGCTGAATAGCAAATACTTCTGAGAGCTTCATGTACTTCTCGTTGTTGAGTAGAAGCACACCAACACCACCCTCTGATCGCACGATGCTCTCGACCATCGTCAGCATCATCCAGCCCATAGCCGCGTTCTGCCGCATCACTTCAAGAGCCCTGTCAGCAGTGCCAAGGATGACAACTTCCCACACGACGCGCCACTCCTTCATGTGGAGCGTCCGCGCGTAGTCGAACTCGCTTCTTGGAATCTCTGCAACGACCGATGCCATGGAGGTTAGGAAGAACACGGTCATGCCAAAAACAAGCAAGGAAAGCTTGAGCGTGTGCCCACCGCCCAGAACTACAGTAAATAGCACTGAGAAGCCAACGAGGCTCAGGAAGCGCCCTTTGCTGACGGCTGCCACGATCGGTCTGAAGAACGGCATCACGCCCAGGTAGGCAAAGCCGAGCGAGATCAATGCTGAGATGGCCAAGGACTCAACGTTGAACGTGAAACTTGAAATCAGCGCCGGGCCAAGCCCCTGCTTCATCCAAAGGGTCTGAAGGGCCTCCATGACCTCGCCTGGCCTGGGGAGGATCTTGAATGGAGACATGATCCAGACCACGAGAAAAGTGATGATCTCGACGATCACGATGATCTGCATCGCCGAAGGCGAGAGAATCTTATTTGGAGTGAAAGCGCTGGCTAGTGTTCCAACCCTTCGGTTCTTTTTGAGGCCCTCCCCAGATTTCTCTGGGGAAGGTTGCTTAGGACTCGGTTCAGGCACTTCGGTGGCCGGCATGTAGCCTAGTTTCCACCATTACGCAGGATACGAATCTCGACACGTCGATTCTTTGCTCTGCCCGCATTCGAAGTGTTCTCCGCGATAGGTTCAGTCTCGCCATGTGCAAAGACCTTAAGGCGACCCTCAAAGTTGCGCTGTGCACGGCTTTCAAGATACGCCTTGACCGCAAACGCCCGCTTCTCGGAGAGAGCCATATTCGCATCGGGGCTGCCCTGATTGTCGGTGTGGCCATGGATTTCAACGACCGTGTTGCCGGCAACGAGAAGGCTTCTCAGTAGGTCTTCCAGTGTTGATTTTGCCGATGCGGTGAAGGTGGCGCGCCCCGTGTCAAACGTAATGTTGTAGGGGCGATTGCTAAGTTGTGAGCCAGCGTTGCCAGAATCGACCGACGGCTTACCACTGTTAAGCGCTTCCTTCGGATTGAACTGCGACTTCTTAGCGATGTCGGTCAAATAGGAGGTGTCCAGAATCTCGTCAACGCCTGGATACGACGGAACCAGGGTTGGGTACTGAGCCTTTACGATGTCGCCAAATACCTTGTATGTGGCGGCAAAAGTGTTGGCCGACCCTTGGACCAGACCGAACAGCAGCATGTTGTCGGCAAGGTTGTTAACGGACGATCCACCTAGGTGAACCATCGTGCCTGTCTTGTCGCTCTCCTGGAGCCCCTTGTAGTAGCGCTCCCAATAGGTTCCGTCCTGCTCTCCGTAGACCTTGGCAGACACGTTGCTCGCAAAATGCAGGGCTTCAGAGCTGGACTTAACGGCATCTCCGCCGCGGCACATCGCCTCAAGCATTCCTTCGACCTCGTCGCGGTTCTGCTTGCACCACTTGTCGATGCCAATAAGAACTTGCGGCATCTGTGCCGAGTACTCGGCAGTGGAGACGATAGGAACGATGCCGCCCTTCTTCTCGGCGACATTTACGTCACCTGGTGTCCAAGTCACAACGCCCTGAACCGTAATGTGCTTGGTCTCGCCTGTTTTCTTTCCGTTGCGGACAACGGGGCGATCTTCGCTGTAGCCCGAGATGTATTTAGCGCCAGCATCGATGTAGTCGCTAGCGCCGATCCAGTTTAAAGCGTCAGGATCGTAGGTCTTCTCATCGGGGTTGTTCTTAAGATTGTTATCTCCGAGCCACTTCTGGGCAATATTCCAGTCGCCGTCTCGAATTACACCAGCAACGACGCCTCCCATGGCAGCATGAGGGTTGTCCTTCCAACTCTGCGGACCCATGAACTTATCTTCACCACGGGAGAAGCCTGCCGAGCCGACGATTTTCGCCTTGTATTCCGGTCCTAGCCGCTTGAGTTGATCATTTAGACCTGCGAGGAATGTCGCCGATCCGTCACCCATGATAGCGACGAAGTGCACTCCCTTGTCGGGCTGAGCGGTGCCTCGGCTAAGCTCACTTGCGAATTCAACTAGGCCAGCTTGCAGCTTGTCATTATCGTCCTGCCTGGCGATTGACATATTCACGTTTCGATCCGCCATCAAGGAGCCTTTTGTCGTCTTCGGTCCGCCGTTCGCGAATAGAAGGCCCATCTGGGAATTCCAAGCATAGATAAGCGCTCTGATCTCAGGCGCTGAACCAGAAGCAGGCGTGTCGCTTGGCATCTTCAGACCTGCTATGGGCATGGCTGGAGCTGAGTCGCCCACGGTTGGCAAGTCTGCCTTTAGCGGGACGCCGGAACTTTCCGTCTTTGCCTCGGGCATAAACTTGGAAAGCAGCCCTCCTCCACCAGAGAATGACCGGTACGCGCCGACGACGATGCCGACGACAAGCACGAGGATGATGATCTTGCCCAGAGGTTTAACTTTCATATTCTTCTTTCCGGATCGCCAAGCTAGGTTGGAAGTCCGATGCCGCTTGATAATACATGAACAAGGACGAAAGGGTTTTGGCTAACTCTTCAATAAAGACTTGCATTCGATGTCGTCGGGTTGCCCTAGCCTCCAACCCCCCGTCTATACTTGCGCCTGTTACGGGAAGACTTATGCGACGATCAGCACGAAACCTCCTATTCATTGTTACGGCTCTATCGAGCCATGCTTATGCCACAACCAAAGGGCTGAACCAGATCGTTACCCCAGACATTCAGCCAACTGGCGCCTTCTCTCTTAGCGCCCAGATTCAGCACCAGCTGCTGGGAAACTCGGAGCAGGTCCAATATGAGATGGGGCTTTCCAAGAACTTTGAAG
>JBBQMJ010000310.1:0-4765 GCA_038328815.1 Fimbriimonadales bacterium
CTGGGATTCTTTTGGGGTAGAATCGGCGGGGCGAATACCTATGTCAAGAGTGATGAAGTGCCGCGAGGTAGGAATGGACTGTGATTTCGAAGTTCGGGGTGAGACGAATTACCAGATTATGCAGCAAGCTGCCGTACATGCCAAGGCTGACCACAACATCTCCAAAATCACGCCGGAGCTTGCCGCGAAGGTCAAATCGGTAATCCACGACGAGTAATATTCACCGAGGGCACAGGCCGGACAAATGTCCGTCGCTCCAGTTGATCTGGCCGGCCCCCAATAGATACGAACACGATAATGGCGAATGGCAAGGACCTAAAACTTCGTCTTCCCGTGCTGATCGATATCCGCCACTTCCGGCGTCTCGCCTTTCACGTAAGCCCGCGCGGATTCGAACATATACTGCAGCTTATTCATGCCGCGATTGTCCCAGTATTCCGCCTCTGCAGGGTTGAAAGCGATAAGGGCGATGTTGGGATCGTCCGGGCCTTCCGGGAACCAAACCTTGTAGGGCTCTTTCCACAATTCGTGAATCGTCACCGCGCCCTGAGTAAGTTTCGACCTGCCCCGCACGGAAAGATACGCAGAATTCTCATTCTGGAAGACCAGCAGCGTCACAGCTTCCTTCTGGATTTCCTCCACAAGGTTGCCGGCCTTGTTCGTAAAGAACCAAATCTCGCCTACCTCTTCATCGATGTGGGCCATATGCATGGGCCTCGCGGCTGGGTGCCCGCCGGTGCCGAGGGTCACGAACATCGCGGTGGAGAAGCCTTTGAGAATGTCGTAGGCCTTTGCGCTTGCTTTGGGATCTGAAGTCATGTTCTCACGATCCAGCACGTCAGGGGCCAATCGCGACATGGCGCAATCGTTATTGCGCGCATCCGCTACTTCTTCCTTGCGCCCTTCCGTCCGGTCTGCTAAGAGACGCCGAACGCAAAACGGCAGGGGTAACATGGCGATTCTAATCGCTTTCGTTTCGCAAAAAGGGGAGATCGGGAAAAGCACTCTCTCACGCCTGATCGTTCGCGAGTACGCGAACGCCGCCTGTACCGTTAAGATCGCCGACCTCGATGTATCCCAAGGCACCAGCTTCAACTGGCAGCGGCAAAACGAGCTGACGCGCCTCATTCCGGAAAAACTTGCGCATCCCGCCAAGGAACGGAAGCCTCCCGCGCAGCCAGCACCGGGCGCACCAGGAGTTCCGCCAAGCCTCGCTGAAACCACGCCAGCGACAACCGTCCTCCAGTAGGCTTCCCCAGCCAGCCCGCCCATATCGAAGTGGAGGGCAACATCGGCTTTGTGTGCGCAACACGGAAAACTAATAATGGTTGAGAGGAGGCATGGCGATCAGGACAATTGAAGCTCGCTACGAGATAGGCAATCCCCGCCTGCTGCCAGCCTATTCGGTGGCTGAGGCGGCCCACTACCTGCGCATGCCGGAAGGGACTTTGAGGAGTTGGGTCGCAGGTAGACTGTACCCGGTCGCTGGAGCAACGAAGCGGTCTCGTCCGCTGATCCACCTGGAAGACCCCAAGAAGCAATATTTGTCCTTCATCAACTTCGTCGAGGCCCACGTCCTGGCAGCCATTCGCCGCCGGCATGGGGTCAGGCTTCCAAAAGTTCGCAGAGCACTCGACTACGTCCATCGCCAATTTCGGGTCGAACACCCCCTGATCAATCAAGCTTTCCCGACGGATGGACTGGATCTGTTCGTAGAGCGCTACGGCGAGTTGATTAACGCCTCGCGTGAAGGTCAGCATGCGATGAAGGAAATCATCGGCGTTTACCTCAAGCGGATTGAATGGGACTCGAAGGGCCTCCCGATCAAGCTTTACCCGTTCACTCGGGACACACAGGCCGAGACGGCCCCGGTATCAGACCCGCGCGTGGTCGTCATGAATTCAGCAGTCTCGTTCGGCCGACCGGTGATCGCCGGCACGGGCATACCCGTTTCATCCATCTACGAGCGATACCGGGCACGCGATTCCGTCGCGGACCTCGCAAAGGACTTTCGTCTAGACACCAGTGCCATCGAAGAAGCAATACGCTACGAAGCCGCCTGATGAAAACGGTATTCTTCATCGACAGGTCGCTGGGAATAGAACCCATCCGAACGGAACTTGTCAACGCTGGCCTCGTTGTTGAAATTCATGACGATCACTTTGCGCGTGATGAGGAAGACCGCGTCTGGCTCCGGACGGTCGGCGAGCGCGGATGGGTTGTATTCACCAAAGATCAGAGGCTGAGGTACCGTCCGTTGGAGGTCGCCGCGCTGTGAGCCAGCAGGGCCAGAGTGTTCGTCCTTATGGCGGGCAATCTTCGGGGCACTGAGATCGCGGCTGTCTTTATGGCCGCGCTGCCGCGGATCTGCAGTGTCCTACATTCCGTGCCGGGACCGTTCGTCGCCCGCATTTCACAATCAGCCCACCTCACGGTCACGTAACCGGTGGCGCGATCCGGGGCATCGTCTTTATATAGGAGACTTCGGGCGTCGTCTCCTCCAGCGGACCACGAAATCTGCTGACGACCGCGCGCGAGCCTGCAAGATTGTGGAGTCCACATGGAGTCTATACCGCCCGGGTCGGCGGTCAGGCGTCCATTTGGCGTCCAAATCTCATGGCACTAAGTCTTTAGTTTTCACTAATTATGGTCCGTAAGTCGTTGATATTTCTTGCTTGGGGTGCAAGAGGTCCCGGGTTCAAATCCCGGCGGCCCGACCAAATTCCTCATAGACTTACGGACTGCCACATTCCCTAAGTCCTTTTTTGAAGTCCAAAGAGTGACTCCGGTCTTAATTGGCCAAGGGTCCTTCGGTTTCATTTCTTCGACAGGCCCAGATTCTCTGGAGCTCCCTCTCCCTAAGAATACCTGCCAAACCCGACAAATCGTATGTAAGCTGTTGAGTGCATTGAGTGAATCGTTGTCGGGTAGCCCCAAAAACCCGACAAGAAACCCGACAAATTGGCATCCAAAACCCGACAAATCAGCGAAAGTCAACTGGCATCCTCAAAATACTCATAATCCTCAAAACTCCCGTCCGCTTCCAGTTAACGTCTGTGCCCACCCATTCCGCGTATTGATCCTCACAATACTCACAATCCTCAGAATTCGGGTTGGCGCATCCACTCACCCTGGCGATAAAGTGAGTCTGTTTCGTCTGCGTGACCCGGATCACAATCTCGTCGTCTTGGCCCAGCAGGGGCGAGCATAGGCGACGCAAGGCGACACCGAATGCCCTTTCAGAGGGAGACGAAATCTTGACGAAAGGGATAAAGGAGAAAGCGATGAGCAGGATGATCTTCGTGAACCTGCCGGTGCGCAATTTGCCAAAGGCTAAAGCGTTTTATGCGGCGCTTGGCGCTACTAACTAACAACCCACAGTTCAGGCATCCACTGTCGCGCTGGAGAGGTTCCCTGCGATCTGTCAGTCAGAAATAAGTCCAGACCCACGACAGATTGTGTCAATCGATGCCGCAGACGATCCTATTCTGACGCAATTGGGCCGCTCGTCCTGACGCCCTGCTGGGGTAAACCTCATCCTGACGGCGCACTACAGGACTCGCTTCAGGCTTAACTTGCTTTAAATTCCGCTTTCTGAGGCGACCCCTCACACGAGGAATCGCTCGTTGTGCGTGATTTGACACAGGTCGGGGGGAACGCCATCCATGAGCACAGACATTTGCCTCCTTCTCAACAGCTTGCGGGCTTTGTTCCGGGCATTTTCACTATGGCCACTAACATGCTAATTATCCGGCGTCGGGCTTGCAGTGCAGGGGAACTTCCGGGCCGCAAACCCGAACCGAAAAGGAGAAGTGAGATGAAACCAAGTACGAAAGACAAACTCGAAGGCAAGGTCCACGAAGTGAAGGGCGCAGTAAAGGAAAAAGCCGGAGAGGTCACGGACAACCCGAATTTGAAGACCGAAGGCCAAATGGAAAAGCTTGCAGGCAAGGTCCAAGAGAAGGTCGGAGAGATCGAAAAGGTGTTGGAGAAGTAATGCCGGTCCCGCAGGGCTTGGCTCGCGAATAGAGGTTGCCATGGCCAACATGAATAAAGTCCTCGGATTGGTTCTGATCGTGCTTGGCATAATCGGAATCGCGTGGGGCGGGTTTACCTACACAACCCAGGAGAAGGTTATCGATGTGGGACCGATTCACGCGACGCGCGAAAAGACTCACAACCTCCCAATACCGCCTATCGCCGGAGCACTGGCGCTGATTGGCGGCATCGCCCTGCTAGCGTTCGGCGGCAAGAAATGACCCCCGTCCTCCGCAGGGGTTGGCGACGAACCGAAGGAAAGTAAGACCATGATAATTCTCTTGATCGTACTGATGCCCTCGGCGCTCACGAAGAATCCACCTCTGCTTATTTAGCGTTGCCCACGGCGAAAACAGGCTCTGCCATGTGCCACGCCTGCGGCGACCGGGCATCATCCGCGCCGCAGGCGTGCCAACATGTGAGCGCGCTTCTAACACTTGGCCGCCTTGCCGGATTCGCCGTCCTGCTTCCCGTCTCCGAAATTCACATCCAATCCAAACCTTGGCTCCGATTTTTGTGCCGTTGATCCGCACAGGGATTTCAGCACCCGCGCCATTCTTCCTAAAAAATGGCGTGATAGGCTTTAGCAACACGGACTTCCATCGCGATGCCACCATTTCGGAAAGAGTCGCCTGCGTCCAAACTCCGTCCAGGTTCACGTCAGCGCCCGGCAGCCGGTACAGCAAACGTCTGAACGAAAGGTTCCCCTCCCGCATGGAGAACTGCC
>JBBQMJ010000311.1:0-4745 GCA_038328815.1 Fimbriimonadales bacterium
AAGTAAAGCGCGCTGCGATCCGTTTAGCGAGGGCATACAACGGATCTGGACGGATTCGAGAGACACTTACGGAGGTTGGCGGCGGATCCGCGCCTGGCGCTGGGATTAAGAGCTTCGCGGCGGTCCTTGAGACCTCTCAACCTGACAAACTTTCACAAACGTTAAGGCTCGCAAAACCGTCCATCTTAGCTAGAGTGCAGGGGAACGCCGTATGGCTTGATCCACGCACGGCTGAGCCAGATGAAATTCTGGCCGTCATGAGGGTGCTAAGAGGACTTTGAATGTTAATGGATAAGGCTCCGGTCTCACCGAGAGAACGAAATAAGAGTGCGCGGAGCTTTCTGCGCATGCTTGACAGCCATCACCCGGGCGAAGAGGCCCATGCCCAGCGCGTCGCTGTGTACGCCGTCGCAATCGGCCAGCGCATGGGGCTTGGCGCCGAGGAACTTGTGACGCTTAAAGAGGCCGCCTTGCTGCATGACCTGGGGAAGCTTTCCGTTGATCCAGCCTTGCTTTCAAAGAAGGACGCTTTTACCAACGAAGACCTCCATGCCATTCAGATGCATTCAATCTTGTTCTCGCAGGCGCCGAGACCGGCATTCCTAGATGCCTGCGGCCCTATGGTTCGGCATCATCATGAGAGATGGGATGGGCATGGCTATCCGGATGGGTTGCATGGGGAAGAAATTCCTCTTGGCGCGCGGGTTTTAGCTGTTGCTGAGTCCTTTGACGCGATTTACCATGGTGTCGGCTGGCGCACGCCACTGGACGAGGACCAATCGATATCGGAGATTAGAAATGGATCGGGGACGCAGTTTGATCCCGCGGTTGTCGAAGCGTTCTTGGAAGTTCAGCCATTGATTCAGCCGTTGATTTGACGACAACCTTGAATTGGCATCTGGAGCGTAGCGGAGAGACCGTGGGTGGTCGCGCCGCGTGAATGTAGCAACGCGGCGCTGGCAGGAACGGTCCCTCCACTTCGCCTCTGCTACGGTCGGGATGACGACCATAGCAGGGTGACAAGCCCAAGTCCCGATTGGGTTTTGGGCTTCCTAAGCCGGTGAATTACTTAATCGATCTTCTCGGCATTGCTGGCGCCGCTCTTGTCCACATGGACATTTTGCGAGGCCTTGTACGACAGGTTGCTTGCTCCAGAAAGGTCCGCTTCAATGCCATCGAGGGCGATTACTTTCATCGTGGATGCGCCGCTGAGGGTTACTTTGGCCTTCTTGCCAGGGGCCTTCAGCAGGTCTGCACCGCTTGCACCGGATAGGTCAAGTTCAACATTGTCGATCGAGCCCTTTGCCTTCAGCTCGGATGCGCCGCTGAGTTCGCCAGTGATGCTATTTGCATGGCCATCTAGCTTCACATGGCTTGCACCAGAGAAGTCGACCGTCAGCTTGACGGCATCGATACCAGTAGCGTCCAGTTCGCTTGCTCCCGAAACATCTAACGCGTCAATCTTGGGCGTCGTTATAGTGACGGTGATTTCCTTATAGGCGTTAAATCGCCCTTCCGCATAAATTTCGAGTTGGCCGTCCTTGACCTCGCTCTTGATCAGCGGCAAAATGTTGTCCTCGCCTTCTATCTTAAAAGAGGTTGCCGGCCCAACGGTAAGGTTGACGTGCAAGGCGCCGCCGGCTTTCAGGGCGTGAAAATCCGCGACTTTCCTCGTCTCTGTCTTAAGGTTTCCTGAACCCTTAAGTCCCTGCCCAGAATGTCCACCATGATGGCCGAAACTGACGTTGAGGCCGTCACATCCAGCCAGCGCGAAACACGCGATTGCTGCCAATCCAATTACTGATCCTTTCACCATTCACCTCTCATTGACTCATACGATACATCGGTTACGAATGGTTTCGTACTGCGTAGCCAAAGATTGGGCCATTGGGCCCTCGGGCAAGGAATAGAGAATTGGGAACTAGGGAGCAAAGGATTTAGGAAGAAGGGAACAAAGGAACAGGGGAACTCGGAAGTGGGGAATCCCATGAGTTGCATTGGCTGGGATCCCTGGCTTTACATGAGTGCAAGTTGATTCCGGCCCGCATTCCGTTTCTTGTTCCCGATTCCTTAATCCTACTTCCCGCAGGTAGACTCCCTACCTTCAAGATGACTCTGCAAGAGCTGATTTTTCGGTTGAACGAGTATTGGGCAAAGCAAGGTTGCGCGATCCTGCAGCCTTACGACACCGAGGTGGGCGCGGGAACTATGCATCCTGCGACAACTCTGCGCTGCCTAGGCCCTGAGCCTTGGAACGTCGCTTATATCCAGCCTTCACGGCGCCCAGCGGACGGCCGATACACCAGGAACCCGCAGCGAAGCCAACGTTATTACCAATATCAGGTCGTTATGAAGCCGAGTCCCGAGAATATTGTGGACCTCTACATGGGTTCTCTGGATGCTTTGGGGTTCGATACGAGCAAGAACGACACACGGCTCGTGGAAGACGACTGGGAGTCGCAGGCAGCAGGCGCGGCGGGAGTTGGCTGGGAAGTTTGGATGAACGGGGCGGAGATCACGCAGTTCACGTTCTTCCAGCAAATGGGCGGCATTGAGTGTGACCCGGTTTGCGCTGAGATCACTTATGGTCCTGAGCGGCTCTGCCTCATGTTGGATCAGAATGCCTCTTTCTGGACTGATCTCATGTGGAACGACACGTTGTCTTATAAGCAGGTCGACTATCAGCTTGAGATGCAAAACAACGTGTACAACTTTGAGGTTGCCGACACCGAAATGCTGTTCAAGCTGTTCGACATCTACGAAACAGAGTCCAAACGGGTCATAGAAACGCCAGTGTTCTGGGATATTGAGGAGGGCATCATGTCATCTCACGGTGGAGTCAAGGATCCCGAAGGCGTGGATACGCCCATGGCTCTCGTCTACCCGGCTCTTGATCTTGCCCTCAAGTGCTCGCATGTGTTTAATATCTTGGATGCACGAGGCGTGGTTGGTGTGGCGCAACGTGCCCAATACATCAATCGCATACGGGGCAGAATTCGAGCTTGCTGCTTGAAGCATGTCGAGCAATATAAGAACTCGGTAAGGAGCTAAACGCCCGGCTTCCATATTTTCAAGACTTCATACGCAAGATTGCTGGACTTACGCCTGCAAAGGTACTTGAATGCGCTCCACCAACCGGCTATAGGCGTGGTTGTTGCATTAAAATTTTCTAGATTCTATTTTCGGGCCGCATCATCTTTTTTTGGCCCGCTTTAGTTGAGGAGAATGGCTTGAAAAATTTTAGAAATGCGCTGATTTCTGCGCTGGCTTTAGCATTTGCTTGCGCCAATGCTGATCTTATTGATCCTAACTTCCTGAAGAATAGCCCGGACGGTGCGAACGACAACGTTCAATATCAGATCAATCATATGGGCTTTAACAGCTCTGTTGGCCTGCAGTCAGGAAACACCATCTATAACTATGGCGATCAGGTTACGGACAGGTTGTTTGAAGAGTGCAATGGCCCGATGTCTTGGTCGATCGCATACCAGTTCGCTGGATACGGCCCTCACCACAAGATTGGCTACTACACCGACCTTGGCAACGCGAGCCCTGCAATCACCTGGGTTATCGGCGGATCTGCGAGCGGTGAGCCCCACGACGCAGTTGTTGACGTCAAGGGAGTATTCGGACTCGTATTGGATTCCGGCGACCACGGCGGAAGCGGCGACACACTCTACTTCAGCGAAATGTCGCGCAACGGCCCGGCTTTCGATCACGTGGCTGTTATCGAGCTTCACAATGGACACGAGAACAATAACTGCGATGGCGAGCAGTGCAGACTCTTGACGAGTTGGGAAGACCTCAACCTTGGCGATCACGACTATAACGACCTCGGCATGATCATGTGCGGCGCGAGAGCGGTTCCTGAGCCGGCTTCCATTGCCGCTCTTGCTATCGGCGCGGTTGCACTGGTTCGGCGTCGACGCCTGAGCAAGTAACGATTAACGGATGACTCGCGACGATACTTGTCGCGCGTCACCTTTCACCCGCACAATAAGGCTTGACTCCCGTCCCTCAAAGCAGCCCCTCAAGGAGGGGCTGCACTTTATTTGCTTCGGGTCTTACCGATTGCTTATCAGCCACGCTTGAGCACAACGAGAGTTACTGATCGCTCCTCGATCTGAACGATCCTCTTCTCGCCCTTCTCGATGCGGTACCGATCAATGAACTTGCGCATCGTCGAGGAGTTTTGTTTGAGATAGGTCAGCACGAGAGTATCGTCCTTCACTTGCCAAATACCGTCCATGGTTACCGGGGGAACTTGCGGATTGTGAAACACTTCATGGAACCTTCCGCCTTTGAAGAATTCGAAGTTGTAGACGAGTTTCTTTGAATAGGCTTGAAGTGCCTTCATGCGATCCATGGGAACAACGCGGCCCCTAAGTTTTGAAGGAACTTCGACGCGGCCGGTCCATTTGCCAACGATGTTGGTTGCAATGCATATGGTGCACAAGGCAATTGCAAAGGCAACTGTCAGCGTCTTTGAACTAGACATGAGCTGATAATAGCGCCCACCAAGAATTTCATGCTTGGCTCGATTACTCAGTGGCGCAAACAAAAACTCCCTTCCGAATCTCGGAAGGGAGTTTTGATGTCAATTGCGACGAGACTTACTTGTTGCGTCGCTTGCGAATCAGGCCGACGATTCCTAGACCAAGGACTGCCATGCTTGCAGGCTCGGGAACCGCAGGAGCGAAGGATGCAACCGTGTCGACTCCGCCATCGATGATCGACGTTGTGCC
>JBBQMJ010000312.1:0-4704 GCA_038328815.1 Fimbriimonadales bacterium
CAATCTGACACCTGATATCGCCGCTGGCCTTACCGCAATTGCCACAACTCACGGCCTATCCGTCGAAGAGTATCTTCGTCAGATCGTTCAACGCGAACTCCCGGCATCCCAATCCGACAATTCAGCACCTAGTGAAGGCAGTGGCATGATCTTTGAAGATGGCCTCCTGATCTATGGCGCGGGAACCGCTCTGGCCTCTTCGGTCGTTGATGACGCTATTCGCAGTTCCCGCCAGGACCGAGCCCAGCATCTACTCGGCGGCTTCTCTTGAACCGATTCTTCGATAGCTCGGTCCTGATCCCGGCCTTTTACAAATTTCATGCACACCACATTCCCAGCGCGCAGGCCTTGTTAGCAGGGTCCAAGGACAGTTCGTTTTGTGCCCTTCAAACTCTCGGCGAAGTCTATACTGTCTTGACTGGCCTGCCGGTACGACCCCGCATCACAGGCAAAGACGGTTTCGCGATCGTTGAACAGATCCTTGAACGCCTCACTCTTATTACGCTTGGCGAACAGGAATACATTTCCACATTGCGCACCCACTCGCCGACCATCGTCGGCGGTGCAGCCTATGATGCGCTGATCGCCCAATGTGCTGTCAAGGCCCGCGCGGATGTCCTGCTTACCTGGAATGTTCGGGACTTCACCCGATTTGGTGCTGATGTCGCCCGCCTCGTCAAGACACCCTTGGATGGGTAAGAGCCTTCAGCCTCGCACCAGATAATCAGCTTTGTCCAGGGATTCTCCATCCCGGCCTGCATAATTAGGAGAGATAGGAGTGAATGTGTCAGGAACTCAAAGTGCCCAGGAACCCGCCAAATATACACCCGATGTTCAAAAGACTGAGCGATTTGATTCCGGATCGCGTTGGCATAGATGGGAACCGCACGTGCATGCCCCCGGAACGATCATCAATGATCAGTTCAAGGGGCCGGACGCATGGGATCGATACCTAATCGCACTTGAAACCTCCACACCTCGCATTCGCGCGATCGGTGTGACTGACTACTACGATACCGAGACCTACGAAAGGGTATGCGGGGCAAAACAAGCAGGACGGCTCACAGACTGTTCTCTCGTGTTTCCCAATATTGAAATGCGGCTGAATGTTGGGACCGTAAAGGGCAAATGGGTCAACGTCCACCTTATCGTGAGTCCAGACGACCCTGAACATCTATTACAATTGCACCGCTTGCTCGCCCGGCTGACCTTCGCGGCTTATGGCGACAAATTTTCCTGTACGCGAGAGGACCTCAAGCGGCTCGGCCGCGCCCATGATGCTTTCCTGACAACCGCCTCAGCGGCGCTTCAATGCGGCGCTCAACAATTCAAGGTCTCCTTTGATCAACTTAAGGAGACGTTACAATCCGACTGGGCACAAGAGAACGTTTTAGTTGCGGTCGCGGGGAGTGAGACGGACGGGGCAGGCGGCGTCCGAGACGCGGCTGACGCCGCGCTTCGCCAGGAAATCGAAAGATTCGCGCATGTCATCTTCGCCAGCAGTGCTGCGCAACGGGAATTCTGGCTGGGTCAACGTAGTGCTGATGAGGAGACGTTACGTGTGCGCTACGGAGGACTTAAGCCTTGCCTCCACGGTAGCGACGCACACGACGACACCGCCGTCGGCGCACCGGAGGGAGATCGCTATTCGTGGGTTAAGGGTGCCATCCAGTTTGATGCATTGCGACAAGCCTGTATCGACCCCGCAGGACGCGCATATGTGGGACCGCAGTCTCCCGCCGCCGCAGCGGCGTCGAACGTCATCTCACGTGTTGAGATCAGGGGCGCGGATTGGGTGAGCACACCGACTATCGCCCTCAATCCCGGACTAATTGCCATTATCGGTGCACGGGGCTCTGGGAAGACCGCTCTCGCGGACGTTATTGCTTTGGGATGCGAAGCCTTCTTAGAACCGCCAAGTCCCGGATCTTTTCTGAGCCGGGCGCGGGACTTGTTGCAAGGAGCTTCAGTTAGCCTGCACTGGGCATGCGGTCAAGCGAACGAGAGAGCGCTTGATGGGTCAGAGCAGGACGAATCATTTCAATACCCCCGCGCGCGCTACCTCTCTCAACAATTCGTGGAGGAGTTATGTTCCGCCCACGGCGTGACCGATGCTTTGATGCACGAAATCCAACGGGTTATATTTGTGGCGCATTCCCTGTCGGATCGAGGCGGCGCAGTGGATTTCGACGAACTGCTCGAACTCAAAGCTAGCCGATTTCGGACGAATCGGCGAAGGGAAGAAGAAGCGCTGGCGAACCTGTCAGAGTCGATCGGCATCGAACTCGAAAAGCAGAAGCTAGTTGAGGGACTGAAGAAGCAGCTTGAAGAAAAGAAGAAGCTGGTCGCGGGATACCAGCGTGACCGTGAAAAGTTGGTTGCGAAGGGAAGTGAAGTCCGCGTCTTGCGCCTCGAAGCGCTCACGAAAGAGGCGGAAAAGGTTAGAGGGTGCCTCCGCTTTTTCGCCCGCGAGGAGCAGTCGCTACTGGGGCTGCGCGATGAGGTCGGCAACGTTCGCACAAACCAAGCACCCGAGGCTCTCAGACAAATGCGCGCTCGCTACAAAACGACTGGCTTGGTGGAAGAAGAATGGTCGTCGTTCCTCCTCGATTATAAAGGCGATGTAGACAGCGCTTTGAACCAACACCTTGCCAAGGCCCGAAAAGGAGCTCAGGATTGGCGGGGTGTGCCGCCTTCGGCACCAGCGAACGCCCTGACGCCTGTGATTCCCGACGAAGCCAAACTCGACCGGCAGCCGTTGGCTGTTTTGGAAGCCGAGATCGCCAGACTGGAGAAGCTGGTCAGCATTGATCGAGATACATCCCAGAAGTTCGCAGCACTCTCAAAGCGGATCGCGGAGGAAGGCACTGCCATCAGCCGATTGGAAGAAAGGCTTGTTGATTGTGAAGGTGCCAAGGCGAGAATCAATGTGCTTGTTCAAGAACGGGAAGCCTCATATGGCCGTGTCTTCGATGCGATCACGTCGGAACAGCAGGTTTTGCTGAGCCTCTACCAGCCCCTCAGGGGCCGCCTTGATACCGCAAAAGAAACGCTCCAAAAGCTCTCTTTCTCGGTCGGCCGTGAAGCAGACATCGAACGTTGGGCTGCGGATGGCGAAAGTCTCCTCGACCTTCGACAAAGAGGCCCGTTCAAAGGTCGTGGCACTTTAGCCCAAGTCGCGGAATCCATGCTCAAGCCTGACTGGGAGGGTGGTCTCCCCGAGGCTGTTGTCGACTCCATGTCGCGCTTTCGGACCGACCACCAAGATGCACTCCTTGAGCATTCGCCTGTTCCTAGAACAGACCAGGCCGACTATCGTACATGGCTAAAGACCTTCGCGAAATGGCTCTACGGGACTAAACACATCAGCATACGTTACAGCATTGATTATGATGGCGTAGACATCCGGAAACTTTCCCCAGGGACTCGGGGAATCGTATTGCTACTGCTTTATTTGGCACTCGACGACGCCGATGATCGCCCGCTGATCATTGATCAACCGGAAGAGAACCTGGATCCAAAGTCAATCTTCGATGAGTTGGTTGGACTCTTCGTCGCGGCGAAACAGCACCGACAGGTAATTATGGTGACCCACAACGCCAACCTCGTCGTCAATACCGACGCGGATCAGATCATCGTTGCCACAGCCGGTCCTCATGCCCCAGGAGCGCTGCCGCCCATAACCTACATTTCTGGTGGACTTGAAAGCCACCACATTCGTAAAGCCGTCTGTGACATTCTTGAGGGCGGCGAGCGAGCCTTTCGAGAACGGGCTCGCAGGCTGCGGGTGCGACTGGAACGCCCCTAGATAGGGGCTTCTCTTGTCTGGATCACTACTGTCCGGCTAAAAGGCGAAAAGCGTATACATAGAGGCAAGACTTTCCGCCACAAACACCCTGCTAACAGCCCGTGGTTAAAGTCGTATTTTTCGGCGGTGATCCGAAACGGGCAAAAATCGACCTTCATAGACGCTCTACAACGCGCTACCGAGGGGCACTTGATGGTTCGGTTACCCCTGAAAACAGGTGAAGGTCGACCTTCTCGCCCAGAAGGCACTTTAGCCACGGGCTGCTAGTCTGTACATTTCTGCCGCGCACCCAAACCCCGGAGCGTCGGCCCCTGGCGCGTGGTTTTCAAGTACACTTTCCACTGGGTATCCCCTCGCATGATTGAAATCGCTCCAGCACTCGAAATGAATAGAAATCGTTGTTCCATCGCGCCCAGGCCGTTCTTGCTTCATTGGGTCCTGGCGGTCCTGATCAGTGTTGGAAGCATGCAAGCCCAGGTGGAAACCGGCCTTATCGACGGAACCGTGACCGATCCCTCGGGAGCCGTCATCCCAAACGCAAGCGTTGTCATCAAAAGCGCCTCCACCGGTTTGTCCGTGACCGCGACAAGTAATGACGCAGGCCGCTTTCAATCGCCGCCGCTGAAGCCAGGCGAATACGCATTGACCATATCGGTAAGCGGCTTCAAGAGCAGCGTAATGAAGGCCCGGGTGGAAGTAAACGAGCGGGTGTCGGCGAGTCTGAGGCTCGAGGTCGGGGACAGCTCCGAGAAGGTCACTGTTCAGACCTCCGCGGTGCAACTCGAAACCGAATCGTCCACCCTCGGCAATATCCGGCCCGAACGCGCGGTGGCCGAACTGCCTCTGAACGCCCGCAACTTCGCCACCCTCATTTTCCTTTCGCCGGGCACTGTTCC
>JBBQMJ010000313.1:0-4696 GCA_038328815.1 Fimbriimonadales bacterium
CCAAGAGTGAGGGGCTTGTTCGAGCGCACAACTGAGTGAATCGCAATAGCTTGCGCTTCAGCCACGGGGGCCCTACAACTTCTCGTCGTGGGAATCGAAGAATATTTGAAAACCGTCGGGGTCTCTGACGCTGAAAGAACCGCCGTTTGCATCAAGCAGCTTCGGTTCACCGACGAACGAAATCTGCTTCGCACTAAGTTCCGAAACCAGCTGCGGAATATTCGCACCGCGGAAGTTCAGGCTTACGCAGTCGTTCTTCATGAATTGCGTCTCGAAAAGGCCAATCCGTGCGTCTCCCTGCACCATGACCGCCCAACCCTCGTCGTCGCCGCCTTCGACCCGGTGAAAGTCAAGCTGTTCGTAGAACTGCCGTGAGGTCGCCACATCTGCAACACGAAGGCAAACGTCCAGCCGACCAAGCTCCACGAGCCGATCTTACCTTCGCGCTTTAGTGCCTTACGGTGTTCAGAATTGGCTCGAAGCGCATAATCATCCGATGACTGGTCGAATGCGCGCATTTGTGTTTCTGCTCATCGTATGCACGATCAACGTCCGCCAGCATGGTTTGGCTTACTCAAGCCCGCGACAAGGAGTCGGGCAAGATAGCTCACGTTCGCAGAGGCGCTGGCTGTTTTTCACCGGCGATCTAACAGACCCGAAAGCGGTGGACGAGATGATCGCGCGGTTCCCCGCCGCTCAGGCCTCCCACTATAACGGCATTGTTATCCCTTTCAACGTCGCCGCGGAGAAGGCGCCAACACTGCGAGCGGCGGCCAAGAAGTACGGTTTAGAAATCATCTGCGCGGTCATGGGAGGCGCCCATGATCGCAACTTCGTGGAAGGAGTCCCAGTCAAAGATGCGCTATTTGTCGCCAATGGCGGAATGGCCGCTCATAAGCCGGATAACCCCACCCAGGTTCTAAACGGAGACTTCGAATCCGCTGCCGAGAACCATTTCTCTGGCTGGGGATGGCAGGACGATGTTGGGGTCACGACCTTTGCTGACCATGCAGTTGTCCATGGTGGCAAGGCCTCATTGCGGATGGAGACGATCAGAAAAAACCCTTATGGGAATTGCCGTGTTTCACAGCCGATCAAGCTCCAGCCTCATCGCCAGTACCACATTTCCGTTTGGATAAAGACCGAGAACCTGCGACCCGCTATCCCGGAAGTCAAGGTGCTGACAAGCAGTCCACAGGATTCCGTCAGTTGGCAGACCTTTCATGTTGAGCCAAGTCAGGATTGGAAACAGGTTGATCTAGTTTTCAATAGCTTCGATGAAAGCGCTGCGACCCTTTACCTTGGACTGTGGGGAGGCAAGGATGGCAAGATTTGGTGGGACGATCTTAAGGTTGAAGAAGTTGGCCTGGTGAACGTGTTGCGCCGACCCGGTTGTCCGGTCACTGTTCGCGGCGAAAATGGCAGCGCCTACGTTGAAGGCGAGGACTATGAGAAGATCTCCGATCCCCAATTTCACCCTTGGATTGCCTGGCGCGGAGTCTCGCCATCTATCAAGTTAACCGCTGGTTCGCGGATCAAAGAGGGCGAGCGCGTGCGGGTCAGCTACTACCATCCGATCATCATGTATGAAGACAGGCTCACCTTCTGCCTATCCGAGCCTAAGGTCTTCGACGATTGGGCTTCTGATGTCAAACAGGCCAACGAGGTCCTGCATCCGGCAGGCTTTTTCATGTCTCACGACGAACTTCGCTGCATGAATCAGTGCGCTCTGTGTCGGAGCAAGAACATGACAGCGGGCGAGCTTCTAGCCTGGAACGTGCACAAGGCTGCGGCAATCATCAGGGAGATCAGACCCGATGCGTCCATTTGGGTTTGGAGCGACATGTTCGACCCAATGCACAACGCCCAGGAGCACTACTACGCGGCCAATGGATCGCTCGCTGGGTCATGGAAAGGGCTGGACAAAGACGTTGGCATCGTCAATTGGAATGGCGGCTTGCAGGGAAAGAACTGCCAGTTCTTTGCCGACCTGGGTCTCAAGCAGATTTTGTCGGGCTACTATGACGGCGATGAGGACGGCTCTGCCATAAGCTCGTGGCTGGCCAACACGAAGGGCGTTCCCGGAATTGTCGGATCGATGTACACCACTTGGGAGGACCGCTACGACGCGATGAAGCCTTGGGCAGTTAAGGCTTGGGGTGGCAGATGGTAGAACTTGCTCACTCAACGCGGCAACGATCAGCAGTTTACGGATTAGACTTGTCAGTCCTCCATACGGTCCGCTAGCGCCTTCCTGACTGCATCCGACGCCCGAAATACGCCCAAGACTTTGATCGATTTGATCGTCGCCTTCGCTAATTCTGGTGTTACGTCTGGGGCGATCGATACAAGGCCGACCAAGCGGACGTCGACTTGAGTGTCCTTCGCGAGATATCGCTCAAGCGAAGCTTTTCCGTAGACGGCAACCCCAAGGCCCAACAGCTTCGACGTGAGGTGCCCCTGCACGACTGGGGCATGGGTTTGAAGCAGATTGCGAGTTGCCGTTCGGATGAAATCGGTACGGTTCGAATAGAAGCCCTGCTCGATCAGAAGGTCCATTTGCCCCAA
This sequence comes from Fimbriimonadales bacterium, assembly GCA_038328815.1. GTDB lineage: Bacteria > Armatimonadota > Fimbriimonadia > Fimbriimonadales > Fimbriimonadaceae > JBBQMJ01. The sequence goes on from JBBQMJ010000313.1 coordinate 2,569, forward strand.
ATCGACCACTCCCATGTTTATCGAGATCTTTTCGGTGTCAGGCGCACTCATAGGTAAACTTTACCATCTTATGCTCCGTATATGCTCTGTATGGATTATAATTGGAACGTGTTGACTCTTGTACCACACCTTTTGGCTGTCATCTTGTTCTTCGTCGGGCCGCTTTTGGATCCGCTTTTGACGGCGCGTCTAAAGGCATCCATTAGGCCGAATAGGCGGACGGTGAATTTTCTTGCGGTCATGGCCGCCACAACCGCACTGTCTTTGATCTCGCTGCAATGCATTCCAGCAAGTTGGTGGCTGAGTCCGTGGACAGTATTGGGATGGCCAGCGGTGGCGCTCGCGACCCTCTGCGTTGCAACCTTGGTTGGACCGATTGCCAAGCCCGTCTTCAAGGTCCTCCGTCGACCTGAACTTCGCAAGAAGACCCACGTGCAGTTCGCGAAACTTGAGTTTATGCTTCCTCAAAGCGCCTCCGAGCGGCGGGTATTTGTCGCCGTCTGCCTCGTTGCCGGCATCGGGGAGGAGATCATCTTCCGGGGATTTCTCCCCAGATACTTTATGTCGGCGCCATTCCACTTCCCTGCCGCCGCGGCGTTCCTAGCGGCTTCTATCGGTTTTGCTCTAAATCACATTTATCAAGGCTGGAAGAGTGCGGTCTCGACAGGCATTGTCGGTCTCATCTTTTCGGCTATGGCGGTGTCTACCGGGTCTTTGATCCCGGGCATGATCATTCATGCCCTGATTGATCTTCGCGTGTTGCTGTTTACGCTACCGCCTCGGGCGGTCCAGGCTTGAGAAGGTAAAGCGCCATCCCAATCAACACGGCAATTCAATCATGGTCTTTTGGCTCCGCGAAGACTAACGTGGGGTTACCCCTGTTCGGCTAGCCTCACACCGTTTTCCACTTGACGCAAGCCTGCTGAGGAGCTTGTGGAAACGATGATTCTCATGTGCTGCCTCAATACGGTGTCAGCTTTTGGAACAAATTCCTTGCCACCAAATCTACAGAGGATGACGAGAACTCCGTCGGGCAGGCCAAGGTTACGAATTTGCTTGCCCTCAAAAGTTGAACCTCCCTTGACTTCAAATTCGGCGGTGACCAGTTCTCCTTCGTCAAGGTCCCATCCCTTCTTGAGGGCGTCGCGCTGAAGTAGCGCTTCATAAATCGGGATGTCTCCCAGGCCCTCAGCAACCGCGTAGGCGGTAAAGGCGGATGCTAGGAGGGGCAAAAGCAGGTCGTAGCTGCCGGTCATCTCCGCTATTAGGATGATGCCCGTCAACGGAGCGCGAACGACTCCGCTAAATAGGCCGCACATTCCTGCGACGGCGCATGCGGCGACATTTGGTCCATCGGGAAAGAAGAACGCAGAGCCATGAAACGCGATAACGCCCAGCAGTGCCCCGAGCGATAGGAGGGGAGCAAAGATGCCGCCCGGGACGCCGCTGGCGTACGAGATGTGGACGAAGAATAGTCTTGCTACGAGAAATATGAGCGCTGGCGCGAGGAAAATTTGCCCGTGCACAGCGGCTTCAGTAAGGGTGTGACCGCCCCCTAGCAGAATCGGGGAAATTAAGTAAGAGATGCCGGCTAGGGCTCCGACTCCAAGGCCCACGACGACGATACTTTTCGACCTCAACTTCTCAACCAAGGCTGAACTGTTGAGTAACCCGCGGTTAAACACCACTCCAAGAATGCCAGCCCCCGCTCCGATCGCGATGAAGAGCGGGATGAAGGCGAGCGATGGCGTTGGGATAGCTGGCACAGAGAATGCCGGTCTCTGTCCTGCCGCTAATCTAGAAACAACCGTGGCGACAGCAGCGCTCAAGAGCGCTGCAGCAAACACGACCGGTTGGAAATCCCGCTGCAATTCCTCCAGAACAAAGGTGACTCCTGCGAGCGGAGCATTGAATGCGGCGGCTAATCCGGCGCCGGAGCCCGCTGCCGCCAGAGCTCTGCGTTCACGTCCTGTCGCTCCGGTAAAGTCGGCGACGGCAAGGCCGGTCGCTCCGCCCATCTGTACGGTCGGGCCCTCTCGTCCTAGAGCGAGGCCAGATCCTATTGCCGCTAGGGCAGCTGTGAATTTGACCCCAATCAGTCTTGCCCACCTCATGGATGAGTGGCCCT
>JBBQMJ010000314.1:0-4661 GCA_038328815.1 Fimbriimonadales bacterium
CAGTAGCGCCTGTTTGATTTCTTCTGCCCGTTGGTCTGAGCCCTCTACATGAACTAGGCACGCCGTGATTGATGGCGGGCGGTCTTGCTGCAAAGTGTTTGGGCAGCCCATTTGGTTCAGTAGATCGATGACTAGGGACCAATCCTCCGGGGCTTTGTCGAAGCTGGCATTCAGTTCGATCCAGTTCATTTCTTTTTCTTGAACAGGCCGCTCAACAAACCGCCGGGCTCACCCTTAGGAATAGGCTCGCCGCTTACTTCAGCTAGCTCCTTGATCAGGGCTGCCTGGGCCTCGTTAACCTTCCTGGGAATCTTGACGTTTAGTGCGACAATCAGGTCGCCGCGGCGTCCGCCATGAAGAGGCGGCAAGGCGACTCCCTTAATTGCCATTCGCTCTCCCGGCTGCGTGCCCGCAGGCACGTCCAAGTGAAGAACGGAATCAACTCCCTGAAATTCTAAAGAATCACCAAGTGAAGCCTGGGCAAAAGTGAGGTCAAGAGTGGTGAATAGGGTTTGCCCCTGCCGTTGGAACCGTTTGTCTTCTTTGACCTCCAGGACCACGTAGAGGTCACCAGGTCTGCCGCCACCGGTGCCATCATTGCCCTGCCCAGGCATGTGCATTGTCGCGCCGTTTTCGACTCCGGGCGGTATAGCAACGCTAATTCGAGCTGCTTCAGCTACAAGACCACGACCATGGCATTTCTCGCACGGAGTCTTGATCTGGGACCCAACGCCGCGACATGTTGGACAAGTCACAGTTGTTCTCACTGTTCCGATCATCGTCTGCCGAACCTGGCCAACCACGCCTTGTCCCGCGCAAGTTGGGCAGGTCTCGGGCGTCGTACCTGGCTCAGCACCAGTCCCGTTGCATACGTCGCATTGAGCCATGCGTTGAAGTGTGAGTTCACGGTGGGCGCCAAGGATGACTTCCTGCAGGTTCAGTTCTACGTCGGCCCGAAGATCTTCTCCGTTTCGGCCCGAGCCTCGTTGGCGCTGTTGCCCACCGCCGCCGAAGAACATATCGAACAGATCGGAGATGCCGCCCCCAGCAAAGAAGTCCTGCGGGGCATCGTCGGTGGTCCCGTATTGATCAAAACGAGCACGCCTATCTGGATCAGAGAGGACCGAGTTCGCCTCGCCAATCTCCTTGAAGTTCTCTTCTGCCGAAGGATCGTTAGGGTTGACATCAGGGTGGTAGCGACGCGCTAGACGCCGATACGCCGACTTGATCTCGTCCTGCGAGGCGTCCCTCGGAACCCCGAGAACGTCATAGGGGTCTCGCTTCGACATTGAACTATTCTTCGTGCTCTTCTTCTTCGGAAGATTCCTGTTCGGCGATGTCGCTCAAGGACAGGGTGTCTTCGTCGGCAAGAGCCGCAGGCGCTTCTTCCTCTTCGTCGCCGACTAGGTCGGAAAGGCTCAATGACTCAGGATCGACTTCAACCTCACCTTCGTGATCATCGTCCCCAACGAGCGCAACGCTACTGATCAAAGCAGCCTCCGTCTCGTCGAGTGCGGGAAGGAGCATGCCAAGTTCAGCCGGTACGGTCTCATCCACGAGCAACGCGATCTCCGACTCAGGCTGCCGCGTATCGGTGATTGCCGGAAGTGTCGCTTTGATCTTGCCGGCAGCAATTTCTGCAAGAGCAATGGTCAGCGGGTGATTTGAATCGGTATGAACGAGGGGCGGAGCGCCCTCTTTCAACTGCTTGGCTCGCTTGGCTGCAAGGTTCGAAAGAACAAACTTGCCGTAGGGAAAATCGTTTAGGATGTCAGGAGAAGGCAGCATAGATCGTTACACACTAAGTCCGAACCTCTGACTATACCATAAGCGGCTGCCACGTGGTCAATAGGGTAGTGGGTCCAGCGAAGACCATTGCCGTCCAATCAAATGGCGACGGGTTCCACCCGTACGGTATCGACAACGTAGTCTTCCACGCCGTACCGGAGCCCGCCAGCATGGCTGTCCTGGGTCACGTTATTGCGGCGCTGGTTCGCCGACGTCGCGCAACGCGCTAACGCCGTTGATAAAGGGCTCGGTTGGTTTGGCCAATCGAGCCCTTTGGCATTTTTGCCCATAAAAGACGCCCCTGATCAGGAATGTAGGGCAGTGGGCGCCGTTTAGCGAGGTTCCGACAGGATCTCAAACTCGGCTTACTGGGCGAATGGGAATCGTGAACGAGAAAATACTCCCTTCACCGGGCGCACTTTCAACGTGAATGGTCCCTCCGTGAGCCTCGACAGTGAGTTTGCAGAACGTCAAGCCAAGACCGGTACTCATCGTCCGACCGCCTTGCCTCGATGCAACTTGCCCGAATTTCTCGAATATCCGCTCGATGTCCTCGGCCGGTATCCCTTCGCCGCTCTCCTTCACAGAGAAGATCACCGCGTGGTCTGATTCACTGAAATGAGCGTCGAGGGTGATCCCGCCCTTTGGAGGCGTGAACTTGATGGCATTCCCAAGCAGGTTGACGAGTACGCGACGAAGCTTGTCCTCATCCCCTTGAAAGGCTGGAAGGCCTGGAGGAATTTGGTTTGTAAGCAGAAGTTCCTTGTCGGCGCATAGCGAGGAGACTCTAGCCGCGGCGCTCTGTACAAGAGTCGCAGCATCCAGAAGAACATAGTCAAGCAGCATCGCCCCTGACTCAACCTTCTCCACATCGAGCAAATCGTTGATGATACCGAGCAGTTGCTCGCCTCCGTCGATCGCGATTTGCACCAACTCGCGTTGGCCGGAATCCAGGTCGCCCATGATATCGAGAGTCTCCATTCCTGAAATAACTGAGCTCAGGGGAGTGCGCAGGTCATGCACGATCATGTGCGTCATATCGTCGCGCACCTGCTCAAGTTCTTGGAGTCGTTTGAAGTTTTCTTGAAGCTTCTCGTAAAGAAGGATCTCGCGATCGTGGCCTCGCTTTTTCTCCAAGCTCGCGCTGATACGCGCCTTTAATAGCGTTGGATTGAACGGTTTTGGCAAGTAGTCGTCGGCACCGAGTTCAATGCACTTTGCAACGGATTCTAGTTCACTTAGGGCGGAAATCATGATGACGGGGACATGCTGCAGCTTCTCATCAGCCTTCAGACGTTTGAGCACCTCGTAGCCATCGATCTCCGGCATCATGATGTCAAGCAGCACGAGGTCAAACGTGTCCGTATGCAACTTTTCGAGGGCCTCGCGGCCGTTTTCTGCTGTGGTCACTGCATAGCCCTGAAGCTCGAGGCGGCTGGCAAGTAATTCTCTATTGGCAGCGATGTCGTCTACAACTAGAATCAATCCTTGTGCCGATTCCACCCCGCGCGCTGCCTGAGGTGGGTATTTCGATTCTTCTTGACTCCTAATTTCGATCTCTTTCTTAATCACCTTATCTTGCGGTTCGCCGTCGACGATGGGGTGCGCATCTAAGGTGCGAACGGATTCGAAGTTGCCATTTATGAGGGCCAACAACTGGTTGCCCGCAGCGAGTACTTTCTGCAGATCCGATCCAGAGCGTGATGTGACCGGCTCCTGCTCGATAAGCATTTCCGAGTAGCCAATTATCTGGTTAAGTGGCGTGCGCATTTCATGGATCAAGCCCGAAGGTAGTAGATGGCGCTCGGCAAGGCTAGCTGGATTTTGGATGTCGGTCATTGGCCTTGATCTCCCAGATTTGGTGCGACTAACAGAGCTTCAATCTTCCCTAGGAGCCTCGGCAGCTCAACTGGCTTAGTGTCGTAATCGTCACACCCGGCTTCAAGCGCCTTATCGCGGTCGCTCGACATCGCGTGAGCGGTGAGAGCGATGACCGGTATGTGCCTGGTCGTTGGTGAGGCCTTGAGTCGACGCGTAGCTTCCCATCCATCGAGTACCGGTAGACTCATGTCCATCAAGACTAGGTCTGGTGTCTCGCGTTCAGCCATCTCCACGCCTATTTGACCATCGACGGCGAGAACAACGAGATAACCCTTACTCTCCAAGCGCCGGGACAGCATGTCCCTGTTCATTTCGTTATCTTCGACTAGCAATATCTTAGGCATTTGTCTTTTCGGCTACGCATGGTTTACAGTCTCCGCGCCTTGCTGAGGGCAGCTGTGTGGCGTAGCAAAATCGTCTAATAGGTCGCGAACCTGCATAAAGAAAGCTTCTGGTGAGTCGCCCTCCTTCCTGAGGATCTTGTCTACATACCCGTTTAGCCTTTGCCGCTCTTTGAGGCTGAGATCGCGCGCTGTCATGACAACGATGGGAACGGAACTCCATTCAGGATGTCGCTGAACTTGCTCAATGAACTCGAATCCGTCCATTTCCGGCATCATGAGATCGAGCAAGATCAAGCTTGGGCGCTCAAGTTCCATGCACTCCATGGCTGCGCGTCCGTTTTGCGCCTCGTTGACCTTCCATCCTTCGCTCAGCAGGATGCTGCGAACCATGGCCCTTGTCGCAGGATCGTCTTCCACAACGAGAACTGGACACGGGGCATTCGGGCAAGTGTATTTCTTGAGTAACTGAGATAGGCGCTGCCTATCGACGGGCTTAGTTGCATAGTCGGCCGCGCCCAAGGTGAAGCCGCGCTCGGGGTCATCGACCATCGTCAGCATGATGACGGGAATGCCTCTCAGGTTTGGACTTGCTTTCAACTTGGAAAGAACTGTCCAGCCGTCTATGTCGGGCATCATCACATCTAGGGT
>JBBQMJ010000315.1:0-4652 GCA_038328815.1 Fimbriimonadales bacterium
GTCTTTGACCCCGGGCTATTCTCTGAGACCCCTCTGGGGTCATGTGGCGTCGGGAAGAAGGATATGAGCTTCCTATTTGAGCTGTATGCGGTAAGTGGCGGCTAGACGCCATTCTCCTCGGTTGCCCATATTAACTCGGTACAGGCCTGCGGACCAGCCGTAGGGGTGGAGGAGGGTGGCGCCGTAGTTTAGGGCGCCGCGATTGTCGATTTCGCCTTCCAGAGAAACGAGCTCGGCGATCGTCAGGATGTCGTTGGCGAGGCCCTTGGCATTTGACTTTCGGGCTAAGTCGGTTGGAGTAAACGATGCTCCAAGCCAGCTTTTCGGCAAGTTTCCCCCGCCTGCACCCATGGTCAGTTCCATTTGGGAGCTCCTCACACTGATGGTTCCAAAGGTGTCGTTATTGACTTGACCCGCAGCGACTCCGAAGCTATTCGCGGGAAGGGCGACTTTCCAGGAGAATCCTTGGGAAGAGACGTCGGCTAGCTCTAGCCCACTAGTAGCTAGGCCCGCTAGGGTATGAGCCTTGCCGCCTGAGGTAGCGCCCCCAAGGAGGACTGGCGCGGAGAAGGCGTCGGGAAGAAGGATATGGCCGGAAAGGCCCGACAAGGAAGATCGGCTTGCATCAACGATGTAGTGGCGAGTATGGGTTGTAATAAGGCCGTTCGCGTGTTGCTCTTCGATAGTTATCGCGTGTCGGCCGGCCGTGGCTGCCCAGGGGGCATCAGAGGTGAGGATGACGTTGTGGTAGCCCGCGCATAGCTTGCAGTAGGTGAAAACTGACGATGGGACTGCTCGGCCATCGAGCGCTAACGTTATTCCGTCGGATGATCCATCAATGTCGAAGATGATAAGTACGTGCGGGTGGCCATAAACTGTGCTGCTCTCGGCCGGGAAATCAATGTGGACGGCTGACGATTTGGTCCGCTGTGCTAGACAGAGTTGTGCGAGGAGCGCGCTTAGGAGGATTGAAAGTACGCATCGCATGACAATTCACACTACGTCGAGTGCAAGGCCTGGTGTGGCGGCAATGCTCCAGATGGACGCTGACGTCCTTTCCTGGTAAGGGTTACCAAAAAAACAAAAGCCCCGCTCAAGGGAGCGGGGCCCGGCTTTGTGCGTACTGACGAGCCCTTAAGCTTTCTTTCGTCGGCGAAGCACGGCGACTACGCCGAGGGCGAGTGCGCCCATTGACATAGGTTCTGGTGTCACGTGCGAGAACTCGGTGGCTTGGCCGGTGCCGAGGATCGTACCGTCTGACCAGGATTGAATAGAGAAGGCACCGTGAGGATCGAACCAGGCACTGTGCGACTGGGCTTCGTTGTCCAGGATGCCATTTGTAGCATCGCCGTATGCGTAGTCGACTAAGCCTTGGAGGGCTGCGCCTGTAACGGTCGGATCGGGGTCAATGTAGTGATGGAGGTCGAAGATGAGATCGTCCTCAAGGGTATGGGTGAACAAGGTGCCCCAGCCGATGCCCTGTGCAAGACCAGCTGCGGTGTTGTCCATACCAAGAACGATGTGCTCTTGACCCTCTGCATCTCCAGGAAGGTCATGGGTCAGACCGATGAGAAGTGCTTGGCTGGCGGGGGAAGCGATGTAGGGTGAATACAACGGATAGGTATCCAGCGTTCCTCCCGTTAGTGAGTTGATCCCGTAGCCAAAGCCTTCTGGGAATCTAAGGCCATAGCTTTCGACGGGACTCGCTTCCAAGACATACCAATTGTCAATGGTGAAATCCGGCGAGTCTGCCGGGAAGGTCATTGCGTACTGATACGAGTAGGTGGTGGCACCAAATGAGGCTTGAGCGGCGCATACCAAGAGCGCCGCGACTGCTAGCTTAAATTTATAATTCATGTTGTCGTTCCTAAGGCGGGCTGGGCAAATACAACCGAAACTTGTGCCCAATAGCTCTCCCAGGGAGGGAGTATAGCGACGCTTTTTAGAAGTCAAAGCCCCTAGCCCGTATTCCCCGTAAAACTAGCTGTAAAATGCGTGACTCGAGCGTGACGAAGGGGAGCTATCGTGAAGTATCGTGATTTTTTCGAGGCTGCGATGATGCCCTAGAATGGTGTTTTCCGAACCTGCTGGCAGACATGGCAACGAGCCAGTTGGTTTGGAAATATCAGGTCCGCGGGGGTGCCTCTTGTGATTGCTGAGACAAGTTTACAGAAATTAACCTCAAAACAATAGAGTCCCTGTATGCTCTACTTACATGGCATCGAAACGGCTTATATTGATGGTCTGCGCGAGTGCCCTTCTAATCGGGGGGATCAGCTACAAAATTGTGCGCATGGGTAAGCAGGCTGATGGATCATTTGTCGTCAGCAGCGGACAGCAGATCGAAGGAGATGGCATCCCATTTTCCGGAAGGCCGATCGATATCGCTCTGCATCCATCTGGCAAATTCATCGCCGTGCTCTCACAGCGCAAGGACGGCGGCCCGAAGGCGAAGGTGTTTCTCGTTGATCGAAACGGAATCATTTCAAATTCAGAAGCCGCCTTTGAAGGGGACCCCGGCTTCCACGGCCTGCAATGGACGCCCGACGGCAAGACGCTGATCGCCTCGACAAGCGGGCTAAGCTACAGTTTCTAACCTACGCAGATGGAAAGCTGAAGAATGAGGAATCGTTCACGCTGCCTGGCAGCAACCCGGTCCCAGGGGGCATGGCGATTACCAAGGACAACTTCCTTTACGTTGCCTGCGTCAATCTGAACGCCATCGTTGAGATCGATCTGATGTCTCGCCAGAAGGTCCGCACTCTCCCAGTCGAGCAGATGCCGTACACAGTTAAGCTGAACGAAGACGAGTCCAAGCTCATTGTTTCGAACTGGGGCGGGCGCTATCCCAGGCATGGCGAGAGAACTTCACTTAGTGAAGACAATCCAATCGTCGTGGACGAGAGAGGCGTACCTAAATCGGGGACGGTCAGCATCGTCGATAGAAAATCGAAGCTGGTCAAGAGCCTTGAGGTTGGTATCCATCCGTGCGATATCGCGATGAGTGGCAACACTGCCTATGTTGCGAACGCCATGAGCGACTCGATATCCGAAATAGATATCGACGCTGCAAAAATCGTTCGGACGATTCCTATCGGGTGGGGCAAGAACAAACTGATAGGTTGTATGCCGGACGCCCTCGCGCTTGCGGGCGACAAGCTCTACGCCTGTGATGCCGGTGACAACGCAGTCTGCCAAATCGACCTTCCGACCGGCAGAATCGATGGCTTCCGTCACGCGGGCTACTTCCCATGCGCCATTGCCCTGGATGGCAATCGGGCCTACGTCCTGAATTCAAAAGGGAACGGGTCGGTGGCGAACACAAGCCTTGGCAAGAAGGGCAACGCGCACGACTTTCAGGGCACGGTTTCGCTCGTGGATCTAGCCAAGGACATCACACAAGAAACCCGCTTGGTCGCCAAGAACAACGATTGGCAGATTGATCCAGGCGGCTACAAGCCAAAACTCGCCGTATACAAAGGCGCGATTCAGCATGTGCTTTATATCATCAAAGAGAACCGTACCTACGATGAAATCTTCGGTGACATGCCAGAGGGCAACGGCGATCCCAAACTCTGCGATGTCGGCGAAGAGATCATGCCGAACCACCACGCCATCGTGCGGCAGTTCACGCTTTTCGACAATGGCTACGTGAGCGGTACGAACAGCGCGGATGGCCATGCTTGGAGCACTCAGGCGTTGGCGACGGAATACTTAGAGCGCTTCTATCCAGGCTATGCGCGAAGCTATCCGGCAAATGGCAACGACTCAATGGCCCTATCGACAGGTGGTTGCATCTGGGATGCGGCGGCGAAGAAGGGAAAAACGATTCGCGATTACGGCGAATTCGCCGACGATGACATCGCCGAGTATCGCCCTTACAGGCCAAAGGATTGGTTTGAGGCATGGGATGATCGCCAAAACCATACTCACAAGTTTCAATACATCGCGCACACGCAGGTGGCGGGCCTTCAGCCATATATCAACCACAACTACCACTACTGGCCCCTTATCCAAAGCGACCAAGCAAGGGCCGACGAGTTCATCAGGGAATATACGGAGTTCAGCGCCAAAGACCAGGTGCCCAACTTTACGATCATGAGCCTGCCGAGCGATCACACGGAGGGGATTACCAAGGACTATCCGCTGCCCAAATCGATGATGGCGGACAATGACCTTGCTCTTGGGCGGATTGTGGAAGCGGTTAGCAACAGCCCTCAGTGGAAGAACACATGTATCTTCGTGATTGAGGACGACGCTCAGGCCGGCCCCGATCATGTTGACGGGCACCGGACGAGCTACATGGTCATCAGCCCTTACAATAAGCGTCACACCGTGGATTCGAACTTCTACACAACGACTAACATGCTGCGCTCAATTGAGATGATGCTTGGCCTTGAGCCTATGAACAAATTCGATGCGATGGCCAAGCCCATCGACACGTGCTTCTCCGATACAGCGGACCTGTCGCCGTACGCAGCCGTCCCGAATCGGGTGCCACTGGGTCTTAGGATGGGTTCTGAGAGCGCCATGAACGCCAAAGCTAGGGCGTGGGTAGCTAAATCGAAATCGCTTGATTGGAGCCACTTGGACGGACCAGATTCGTACTGGCTTGACCGGGTCATTTGGTATAGCCTCAAGGGCGACGAGCC
>JBBQMJ010000316.1:0-4637 GCA_038328815.1 Fimbriimonadales bacterium
CGAAGGCAAGGAAGGGAAGTCCGCCGAGGAGCAGGTTCGTGGTAACCCAGCGCTTCTTTGCCGCTTGGACGATAAGGCCGTGTACGAACGTGGCGGTCATGATCCAGGGGACGAAGCTGACGTTCTCGACGGGGTCCCACATCCAGAAGCCGCCCCAGCCTAGAGTCTCATAGGCCCAGAAACCGCCCATGGAAAGGCCAAGGCCGAGGATGGCAAGGGAAACAAGTGCCCAGGGGCGGACCATTTTGACCCAGTCGGTTAGGTTCCCTGAGAGCATGGCGGCCACCGCAAAGCAGAACATGACGGTTAGTGAGCCAAAGCCGGTGAAGATTGTGGGCGGGTGGATTACTACCCAATAATTTTGGAGGGACGGCGTAAGGCCAGCGCCGTTTGGCGGAATGAGCGCTTTGCCATGAGTTAGGGTCAGTGTGAAGGGTGTTTCGTAGGCAAGAATGCCGCAAAGGGAACCTAAGAAGGTCGCGTAGGCGATGGTGAACCAGCGGCGATATAGGCCGGTACCCCGAACAGCAAGCAGACCGAAAATGGATGCAGTGACGCCCCATAGAAGGAAGCTGCCTTCCTGGTGGGACCAGATGGCGGCGATTCTGTATTTTAGGGCCAGACCTGTTTCGATACTTTCCCGAACTAGATTGTATTGAAACTGCTCGTTCGCGAAGAGGGAGCCGAGGCAGAAGATTGTGGCTATTACGAACGCGGCGCCAAGGGTAAAGGCGATCTTGCCGACGCGCTCGAGGGCAGGGTTTTTGGCAGCGAGGAACCAACTGATGATGCTGACGACAAACAGCCCAAGTCCAGCGAGGATCAGGAAGCGTCCTAGTTCGCCCGCGAACAAGGACCAGGTTGGAGCCGCTGGCCAGTTGAGTTCGGTATTCAGTTCCAAGTGGTTACGACTGGTTGCCTACAGGCTTCTTTTCTCCCTCGTATTTAGACGGGCACTTGATAAGGAGCTTGTCGGAGTGGAATTCGCCGTTCTCGATGCCGCCGATTGCCACTACCTTGCTAGCCTCCGCCAAATTGCTTGGAGGCGGGCCGGTGTAGACCACTTGCATCAATTCGCCGGTGCTGTCCTTCATTTGGAACCGCATGGTGCCATGTTTGAAGTCTGCGGAGACGCTCTCTTTCAGAATGTCGCCTGCAACGTGCATGCTTTCACTCTTAGTTTTTCGCGCATCCGCAAAGGTGCCATAAGGACTGGCGTTTGAAACGAACGCCATGCCAACAGCGGCAATACCGAGGATTGCTACGAGGGCCGTAATGATGGCTCCTTTGTTCGTTCGCTTGTTTGGTACGTTCATTGCTTTCATTGTGAACCAAGATTACGTCTAATAGCATGTACGTACTTTTCTGTACGTTAGATAGCTGACGAATCTGATAAACTCTCATGCGAATGTTTTCATCCCGTCTTTATAAGCCGCTGTGTATTGCCGCCATTGCTGTGTTTGCCTTTGCAGGCGCGCAGCTCAACCCAGCGCCTCCTCCCGGCGCTGACACGATTTACTTGAGCTCAGGCGTTGGTAGCTTCAAGATTGTTGGCGGGTCGCCAACTGCGCCGCCGGTTGGAAGGCTTGAGGTCAGTTTCACAGGCACGTTGCTCCTTTCCGATCCTCAGGGCGATTTGCAGGTGACGGGGAACCTGAAGAAGGAATTTGAGGCGCACAAGAAAGTGGTCTACCACGGCACGGGCAAGGTCGTCATCAACGGCAAGTTCTTTAGCGCCCAGTGGTTTGGCAAAGATATGACTGCGACTTTCAAGTGCACTGCGCTCGTTCGTGCTTATGGCGAGTTCGACAAGAATTTGGACACCGGCTCTTTTTGGTATGGCAATGAACTCACCCATAAGCAACCTTGGATGACTGGTGGGCGCGTTATCGAAGTTCCCCAACCGGCGCGCGATCGCAGAATTGTGCCGAAGGTCCGTTCAAGCGGCGGATAGCTTGAATTAAGTCAGTGCTGGAAAACACATTTGTCCATGTCCCGGGGATTGGCGCTCAAACCGAGGCCAGGCTGTGGCAGGATGGGTGCCTTGACTGGGATAGGCTCATTGCCTCATGGCGCGATTACTCGTATGGCCATGCTGATCGAACAAGCGTTCTCAAGCATATTGAGCGGTCCAAGCGGGCTTTGGAGAGTGGCGAGCACCAGTTTTTTGCGCGCTCACTGAAGATGGTTGATACTTGGCGCGCGTTCCACGAGTTTCGCGATTCGTGCGTGTACCTCGATATTGAGACTGATGGTGGGACCGCTATCACCATGGTTGGGCTTTATGACGGCGTTGACTACAAGTGCCTGATTAAGGGAGAAGATCTCGGCAACTTCGTTGATGTCATTTCACAGTATTCGATGATCGTTTCGTTTGCGGGGCGGGCGTTTGATCTTCCTCAGCTTCAGCGAAACTTTCGCGGACTCAGGTTCGACCAGATTCACATTGATTTGTGTCCGGTACTGCGTCAGGCAGGGATTCGCGGGGGATTGAAACGAATTGAGAAGGAAATGGGGATTGAGCGAGACGCTGAGATTGACGGTTTGACGGGAATGGATGCCGTGCGATTGTGGCGCCGCTACACAATGCTTCACGAAGAATCTTCTTTAGATAAGCTGATTGCTTACAATCGGGCGGACGTAGTGAACCTAGAGCGTTTAGCCGAAGAAGCCTATAGCCGGCTTCGAGCGCTCATCTTTGAACCTAATCTGGCGGCAGCCTCATAGCTAGGCGTTCACCGCGGCAAGCTTTTCTGAGACCTTCTTGAAGGCTTCCAGTGCTTTGGCGGCTTTGGCGTCGTCGATGTCGGCGTGAAATACCATGCGGAACCTATTGGCCGCTACGGGCAAGAAGTGAATGCTTTCGCCCGCCATTACCTGTTGCCATTCCGCAGCGGGCCGGTCGGTGTCGACAAGCACCATGTTGGTTTGGACGCCTTCCATGTCGATGCTCAGTCCAGGAAGGTTAGCGACAACGGCCGCTACATCTTTGGCGCGAGCATGGTCTTCTGCTAAGCGGTCGACCATCTTGGTGAGACTCACGATTCCGCAGGCAGCCAGGATGCCAGCTTGGCGCATGCCTCCGCCGAGGCGCTTTCGCCAGAAGCGGGCTTTTTCAATGAAATCATTGGGACCACAAAGCACGGAGCCAACCGGCGATCTCAGGCCCTTGCTTAGGCACACGCTTACGGTGTGGACGCAGTTCGTGATGTCTGTGACCGGCTTGCCCAATCCAACTGCGGCATTGAACACACGAGCTCCGTCGAGGTGGACTTTTACGCCGTGAGTGTCAGCGAGTGCTCGGTATTCGCGCATTTTCTCGACAGGAATGATTGCGCCGCCCGCACGGTTGTGGGTGTTTTCTAGGCAAATAAGCGTCGTGCCTGGCGTGTGGAGGTTGCGCTTTAGGATATGTCGCTCGATGACGTTCGGATCCATGATTCCTCGCTGCGACGGAAGGGTCCAACTGACTACGGCAGCAATGATGGCGGGGGCGCCGACTTCGTAATAGAGGATGTGAGCGTCTTCATCGATGAGGATCGCGTCTCCTGGATCGCAGTGACAGGCGAGAGCTATCTGATTTGCCATGGTTCCGCTTGGTACGAACATCGCCTTCTCCATGCCGACTGTCTGCGCCGCAATGGATTCCAGTTTCTGAACCGTTGGTTCATCGCCAAGGACATCGTCCCCTAATGGAGCCGCCGCCATCGCTTCGTACATCTCGGGCGTTGGGCGGGTTACGGTGTCGCTGCGCAGGTCCACGCTGTGACGCACGTTGGCGGGAAATGCATTTTCATACATGACTTAGAGGTGCTCCTTAAGGAATTCAAGCGTTGCCTTTTCAAGGCCGGGCCATACGGCCGTGGAAAAACCATGCCCCTCGCCTGGGACGCGAATGAACTTGTGGGGGACTTTATGTGATGCCAGGGCGGCGGCAAGGGCCTCACTTTGGGCGATTGGGACGATGTCGTCCGCTTCTCCGTGGATGATCAGGGTTGGAGCGCTTTTGGCATCGACCAGCGTGAGGGGGCTAGCTTTCCTGAACAGCTCCTCGTTGCCTTCGTAGGGCTCGGCCATGAACTGTTCCAGAAAGGACCAACTGATGTCGAAATGGCGCTCTCGATAGTTGGTGAGGTCGGTCAGTCCGCAGAAGTCGATCACGGTTTGTACCCGCGACGAAGTGCCGTTGACCGGTTCGTCGCTAACACCTAACATCAGGGCCAGGTGGCCGCCTGCGCTTGAACCGAAGCTGGCTATTCGATCCGGATTGATGTCCAATTCGCTACCGTTTTCTCGCGCAAAGCGGACGAAGGATTGGACGTCTTCAACGGCTGCGGGGAAGGGGTGAAGGGGAGCGAGACGATATTGGATTAAGGCTGCGGCGTAACCTTGAGCAACATATGCTTCGGCGACATCGCGGAAGTCAGCCCTGTCGCCGGAAATCCACCCGCCACCGTGAATGAAAACGATCAACGGGTGGGTATTGCCGGAGCTCGGTCTTAGGAAATCAAATCGAAGGGGTATTCCGCCCGGCGATGCGTAAACAGGTTCAAGTTGAAGCATGGACACTCCATTCTAGCTTGCTGGGCAGCTATCGTACAATTCTGAATTATCGCAATCATTGAGTGTAGAAAAAT
>JBBQMJ010000317.1:0-4614 GCA_038328815.1 Fimbriimonadales bacterium
TCATTCCGGCAATGAGGGCAGAAGCTGTTTCGGGATTATCCGTCACAAGGAAGGCTGCCTGTTGCCCATGAAACCTGCCGACGTTCGGATCAGCTTTCTTGTCCAGCAAGAGCTTAACTACTTCTTCGCGCTTTGTGGGGAGTTGTGCAGGCGCTTCAGCATCTAGAAGTTTCTTGGTGTCCATGTTGACCTTGAAGTTCGAAGATTTGGCTGCCTGGGTCAAGGCACTCCAACCTTCCTTGGATACTGCATTAACATCGGCCGAATGATCAAGAAGATCTTTGACCATCGCAGTGTCGAGCTGGTCTGACGCGGCCATAAGTGCCGTGTGCTTTGCGTCATCAGGTGAACTGGGATTGGCCCCATGCTCGAGGAAGATATGGACGATTTCGTCTTGGCCCTGCATGGCAGAGAAAATCAGCGGAGTGTACTGGTCGCCAATACTCAATTGATCATAGTTGATGCCGTGATCAGCCCATAGCGTAGCCTGGGCAACATCGCCCGCCTGTAGCACTTCGTCAAGCGGGGTGGTTGGGTGCCTAAGCCTCTTAAACATTAGGAAGCCCGAGCCAAAGATAATTGCTATAAGGACAACCGCCAAAATGGGGTTAGATTTTTTGCTTTGAGCCATATTAAGAATATGATGCTCGAAATGGGCATCAAGGTTACGTATCTGCCGGAACAAGCAGTTGGTGTTTTTAAGAATATGCCGAGAGCCCCGAAAACCGTTGTGCTCTACGGACCTCATGTTCGGGGGCCATCAAGGGTGTTGCCTTGAGAAGATTTTTTTATGCATTCTTGCCAAATCATTGATTCCTTGATATACTGCTAAAGTATTTGAGCAAGGTTCTCAATGACGAGAGGCAAGTCAAAGGTAAGCCGGGCAACACTGGCGGAAGTTGCACAAAAGGCACAGGTCTCCATGACCACGGCCTCGCTCGTCTTGTCGGGCAAGTCGGTCGAGCTTCGGATTCCCGACCAGACTTCTAAGCGCGTAGAACTTGCAGCGTCGGCCATCGGTTATACGCCAAATCAGTTAGTTCATTCGATTCAAAAAGGTCGTAGCGGCATTGTCTCGTTCTACTCCGCGTTTCGCCACCGGTACGACGACGACTTATATATGGAGCGAATGGCGTCCTCGATTGAATACGCCGGCAGCTTGCTTGGATATGACATCTTGATGCACACCAACTTTTGGCGTGAAACCGATGAAATTTATCGGTTCCTAAATGGTGGCTGGGCAGATGGCCTTCTGCTATATGCCCCATTGCCTGACGACGAACTGTTGCCGCTGTTTCGCAAGTCTAGACTGCCTACGGTAATCGTGAACAAGCATGACCTTGAAGGTGTGCTCCATTCTGTATGCAGCGATGAAGAAGCTGGGATGGGTTTGGCAACTGCAGCCCTAGTTGCAAGGGGACATCGAAGAATCATTTCTTTTTCGCAGTTAGGTTGGGACTACCGTGACTCCCAAGAGCGCGTAGAAATGTTAGATCGGTCGCTAGGAGAGCACGGTGTTTTTCGTCCTGCTGGTGATCGAATAACGCTCGACGTCCCTCTCACTGAATTATTGCGTGACCTACTGGCTAGGCCACAGCCGCCCACAGCCATTTTTTGTTGGCACGATCGTCTTGCTTACAGACTTCTAGAGGCTTGCGACGAGGTCGGCATCCACGTCCCGGAGCAACTTTCAATCGTGGGTTACGACGGGCTTCATTGGCCCAGCTCGAGTCGGCACATCGTTGCTTCAGTTAACGTTAATCTCAGCGAGATTGCCGTGCGGAGCATGGGAGCTCTATCGGGCCTTATTGAGGGACAAACGGTGCCTGTGGCACAACGTGTACCTGTGCTATTTCAGTCAGGGACGACCATGGGGATCGCGCGCGATTCCAGCTTAATTTTGAATTAGATGGACTTTCGGATACGAAGGAGCTTTTGATGAATGGAATCACGCTAAAGAGGCTTGCCTCGGCTATCGTCGCTTGCCTTTCAATCGCCCAAGCGCAGCAATCACATGTAGTGATCGATGCCCGAGATGCAAAGGCCGCCCCTCCCACGCCACTGGAAGGCACATTAGTCTCTTCCGGCTATGGAGTGACAACGCGATATTTCACCAAAGACGGCAAGCCGTGGCTCCCGGTCCTTGGTGAGTTCCACTATGTTCGGTGTCCCCAACGTCTATGGAGCGACGCGCTTGACCGGATAAAGCTAGGCGGGATCGACATCGTTGGCACTTACGTCTTCTGGAACCACCATGAAGAAGACGAGGGCCATTTCAACTGGACTGGCGACCGCGATCTCCGTAAATTCCTGCAATTGGCTAAGTCTAAGAACATGCGCGTTATCGTAAGGTTGGGGCCGTTCAGCCACGGCGAAGCACGCAATGGGGGCTTGCCGGACTGGCTCTATGGCAGCGGTATTCAGGAGCGCTCAAACGATCCCCGATACCTCGCTTATGTAGAGCGGTTTTATAACGAGATAGGAAAGCAAGCAAGGGGTCTGCTGGTGAAAGATGGCGGCCCGGTTGTAGGCGTGCAGATTGAGAATGAGTACCAAGCATCAGGCGCGCCGTGGGAACCGAATCAGTCCCTGACACCTGAATGGGCAGGTGGAAGCTTTGAAGGCGCCTCGCATCTGATTAAGCTGAAGGCACTTGCAATCAAAGCTGGCTTCGATGTCCCATTCTATTCTGCCACCGCATGGGATGCGGCGCCCATCGTACCGGGATTCATCCCCATGCACTCGTGCTATCCGGTTAACTTTTGGGCTTCAACGCCGGAGAAGGTCTACGATCCTTCGAAGGACTACATGCTGGTCAATCGCTGGAAATTTCCCGGCTTTGCCACCGCCCATCGAGTCTCCTACGATCCTGACAAGTATCCATACTTCATGTGCGAGATGGGCGTCGGAATGACGCCGACTATGGCGCACCGTCCATGGACGCCGGGCGACATGCCGAACGCCTTGGGCCGTGTCCTAATCGGCGGCGGGGCGAATACGCTGGGCTACTACATGTACCGCGGCGGGACCCAGTTTGTAGGGAAGTACGGCTACATGAACGAAGGCACGCTCCCGCGACTTAACTATGATTATCAAGCGCCGATCGGACAGTACGGCGATTTCAATGCCTCTTTTTACTCCCTTAGGCTGATCCACACTTTTCTGCACTCCTTCGGAGATCGCCTGGCGCCAATGGAGCCGGTGGCAAGGGAGGGCGCGGAAAAGGCCGACCCCGCTGACGTAAGTCAGGTTGGGTATTCGGTTCGCTCGGACGGTAGCCGGGCATTTCTTTTCCTCTCTAATTTCCAAACCGGAGCGTCGCTCAAGGAATTTACGGGCCTTACCTACACGATTCGGCTAAGCGCCGGTGACGTTACGGTCCAGGACCTTCATGTAGATCCCAAAGTCACGGCAATGCTTCCGATCCACTTTGATCTAGGAGCAGTTGATCTGACCTACGCAACGGCCGAGCCGATCCATAAAATGGAGGTCAATGGGGAAGATCACTTCCTGTTTGCCGCGGTTCCGGGAATGGCTGCCCGATTCGCGTTTCGCCCAAGTGACGTACACACCGTTGATGGCGCTTCCACGAGAAAGGATGGCGATCTGTTAGTTGTTGATGTGGAGCCTGGTCGAAAGAGCACTTTCAAAGTCACAACGACGAAGGGTAAGAGCGTCTATGTGACCTGCCTAGATCGGGGGGGAGCAGAGCTCACTAGCGTCATTAACTTTGCTGGAAAAGAAAGGTGGGTTTCGGCGGTACAAGATGTAATTAGCGGGGGAGATGTCCTTAAAGTGGAGACACGGGTTATCAAACAAGTACCTACCTCAGCTCTAAGCATCTATCCGGACCCGGGTGCGCTGGTTGTGAATGGGAAGGTGCAAAAAGGGGATCACGATGGCATCTTTGCCTCATATGAGATCGCTAGCCCGGCGGAGCAGCATGACACCAAGTTCACCGAGATGCGGAAAGGGATCTATAGCATTCAATTGCCCGAGAAGCCTGCTGAAGGAACAGATCAGTTCTTGAGCATCAGCTACCTCGGCGACCACGCGGATGCCTCCATCGAAGGAAAGATGGTGGCAGACCACTTTAATCTGGGAGAGAATTGGAACATCCGACTTAACGGCCTCCAAAACCCGCCATGGGGCAAGGAGATGGTTATTCGTTTTCACCCGCTCGTGGCGAAGACAACTCCAGAGATTTATGTTCGCCGTCGTCGCATCGAGCGGCACCTGACCGCCGAGGGAGCCTTTAGCTTGGACGGAATGGATTTGCAACCACTTCAAGTTATAGAGCTCAAACCGGTCGAAAGTAACTCTACCAAATAGGCTCAAAGTGACCCCGTCAGGCTGTGGTCGCATTCGAAAGCCGCCCATATCTGGCGGCGAATGCGCAACCGGAATCAGGTACAAGGTCCAACAGCGATGCCTGGGCCGAAGCAAGATCCTTTTGAACTTAAGACTGCTACTTACTTAGAGTGGTATCGCGATGAACAGTTGGCCCGTTCCAACCCGTTTATTGGTCATTGTGCCAGTAACGAGGCCATGCCCAGCTTTCCTGGCAGCCGGGCGCTGCTGCCGGAGCCCAAGTGGCCTGCAAACCAACTTGCT
>JBBQMJ010000318.1:0-4606 GCA_038328815.1 Fimbriimonadales bacterium
CGGACCGGGCGGCTTTCAGCAACGAACTCACCGAGGCCATCACGAAACTCGTTTCGAAGTATCACGATGCATCCGCCCCCGGCGGCCGCGCGCATCGCCTGGTGGTCGTGGCGCACCCTCTGCCGCAAAAGTCTGACTCAGCTCCCTCTCCTCTTCGGGGAGGGGATCAAAGACTCCCGTAGCGGGTGAGTTTGCAAGAAGTGTTTCAACGGAACGGAGTTACACCAAGCATGCGGACAACAGCTTTCCTCCTGATGACGCTCGTGACGGCTGACGTGTCGGCGCAGCAGAAGCCAACGACGGGCTACGCGCCAGTCAACGGAGTCAAAATGTACTACGAAGTCCACGGCAGTGGCGAACCTGTGGTGCTGCTCCACGGCGCGTTCATGACCATCACCAACAACTGGACCGGGTGGATCGGCGAACTCTCCAAAACGCGGAAAGTGATTGCCGTCGAAATGCAGGGCCACGGGCGCACGGCGGACATCCCGCGCGACATCACCTACGAAAACCTCGCCAACGATGTGGCGGCGCTGCTCGAGCAGCTCAAGATCCCGCGGGCGGACCTCATCGGCTACAGCATGGGCGGCGCCGTGGCGATGCAGTGTGCGATCCGCCATCCGGACAAAGTGCGAAAGGTGGTCGTCATTTCGTCCATGTTCCGCCGTGACGGCATGGTCAAGGAAGCGCTCGACGCTTTCCCGAAACTCACGGCGGACGCCTTCAAAGGCTCGCCCATCGAAGCCGAGTACAAGAAGCTCAGCCCGACTCCGGACGACTTTCCGAATTTCGTCAAGCGCATCCTCGCCACGGCTTCGAAAGGGCACGACTTCGGCGCCGACAAGCTTAAGGCCACCACGACGCCGATGTTTTTCATCCACGGCGACGCTGATGGCGTGCGGCTCGAGCACGTCGCGGAAATGTTTCGCCTGAAGGGCGGCGAGATCCACGGCGACATGAAGCCGCGCTCCGCATCGCGATTGGCCATCTTGCCCGACACCACCCACGTGACACTGATGCAGCGCATACCCATCATCGTCCCGATGGTGAACGACTTTCTCGACGCCAAGCCGTAGCAGCGCGACCGTCAGTCTCGCTGCTGCGGCATGCTCAAGCCACTCAGAGTTGGCTCTTAGAACGGTCGAGATGGCCATCGAGTGCGTCAAGGCGCGCCGGATCAAGGCTCCCGCTATGGAAGGCGTCTCAGAGCTTCACGGCGACCCATATAGGAGGCTATCATGAGGGAGCCTGTCGGCGTACAAAAACGCATTGGATCATTACAGAAGCCGATCTATCGCAACAACCAATATTCGGCCGGACGACCACTAGCTGGACCGCAAGGCCAGCTAACTTTTGACCCTATGCTCGTGTGGCGTCCAAAATCAGTTGTTACCGCCTCATAAAGACCAACCACCGTTTTCCAAACAAGCACCGCTTTTTAGTAGCCCTTTTAATGCGTTTTATGATTTCGGGAAACGCTCCAGAAGAACATTTACCTGCTTTTCCGAACCGATGCCTCAATGACCGGAAACGGTAGGCGTCTGCAAAGGGCAGAAACTTTTCGGATGTAGTAGCGATCTATCTGAGAAGGAAATTTTGCAAGCTCCAGTGCAGAGATAGGGAGATTGGGACCCAGCATCCCTGGTCTGACATTGACTGAGACCAAGATCCTGCACCTTACTAGCGGAGTCCGGTCTTGACATAGTGGACCCTTACAACTTTAGCGCGAAGCATCAATGGGTACGAGACAGTCCAACGATTTTGACCTTCTCCTGAACCCCCGCTTGGTCCAGCAGGGTGAAGTCGAAAACGACATTTGTTCGGGCCAACTTCACCGCGCTCCTGAGCCAAAATGGACTGCGGAATGCCTCCGAATCTGCGAGCGAATCTACAGCCAATATGTCGAATATGGAAATGGAACTCGGATTCCACAATCGGCGTTTGTTGATGTCCCAAGATGGATTTTTGCCGAATACGCCGTCCAGTTTTGTAATGTCTATCTCTTCGGCGATCCGAGAACAGACCTTGATCATCTACCCAAGACCCAACTTTCGCTTAACTTAATCGGCTGGAATCGACGCGTCCACATTTGTCATTCAAGCTCGATGGAAGCCATCTTTCATGCGATCGTAGATGACCGCAGACTACGCGATCTTGACTGCCCGATTCGATCCCTGGTCTCGTTGCCAATTGTAAAGAAGGATCGCATCGCCCGCAAATTCTATTTCGGTCTCGATTATAGGGCGAGCGCCTTTGGTCCCTGGTCTGCTGGGATGATCTATTTATTCGACGGCGGGGATTTGCCGACGGCAACCCCACACAATGCCTTCGAATCGAGCAGTCCAATTCGCCCAAGAGCGAGCATGGAAGTCTTCCCTCTTGATTGGCCGATGTTGGACAAGGTTGATTCAGTCGATATGGTAGCGCAAAACAGAAGGTGCAATGAGACCTACGTCGGCTTCCCTTGGAGAGCTGATGAACTAATCCATCCACATGTGAAGAGATTTCCTGTTTTAGCGTCGATCCGGCGAGCGATTGAGCTTAATCCGGCCCAGCCCTTGTCATTGCGACACTTGGGAACCTTAGCAGATTCCAGCCCGTTCACTTTTCTGCGTAATTTCCGAGCTGAATTTGGAGTGTCGCCCCATCAATACCAGAATCACTTAAAGGTACACCTCGGTAAGACTATGCTGAAATGCGGCGCATCTGTCTCCGAAGCCGCCCTTGAAGCGGGATTTTACGACCAATCTCATTTCACTTGCAGATTCAGAGAGGCCTTTGACCTAACCCCCAGTCACTATGCTTCGATGCAATAATTTCCTAGACACGGCGACGAAGGTTGCATCAACATATCTCTGTGACTGAAAGTTTTCTCCCGGCTCGAATGAGACGCGCTAATGGCTTGCTGCGGCAGCCTTGCGCCGTTGCCCTGGTCGTTGTATGTTGCAGCTTTTGCTTTGCTGACCCGCAAGCTGAAACAAAGCGTCCAGCCCCACGGTTCCACCATTCAGCGGTCTATGATGCTTGTCGAAGACAATTCTTGATTTACGGCGGATACATTTGGAAAAATCAGAAGCCAACACTTGCTGGCGACGTGTGGGGATGGGACGGTCAGTCGTGGCGGTTTTTAGCGGACACGGGCTTGGATCGGATCGTTCCAGGCATTGCGTATGACTCAAGACGGAAGCGCAGTGTAGTTTTCGGGGGCATGGGTTCGCAAATCGACGGCACAACCCGAGAGCTTGTTAGCAATCATTGGCAGGGCTTCGGTGCCTCAGGCCCTAGGCGGAGCCCAGGAGCGTTTGTCTACGACTCAAAGCGTGACCGCTTAGTGATGTTTGGTGGGCTCGCGGAAGGCCTGTTTTTCTCGGATACTTGGGAGTTTGATGGGATGTCCTGGAGCCAAGTGTTTGTTGACGGGCCGAGCCTGCGGGCATCTACCGCTGCGGCCTACGACTCCAGCCGCGGCGTTACTGTCCTATATGGCGGGTTCAGACCATTGAAAGGACTTAAAGACACGTGGGAGTTTGATGGCAAAGTCTGGAAACTCGCGTCGACCTCGGGTCCAGGGGCTCGAAGTTTCGCGTGCATGGCCTATGATTCTAAGCGCAAGCGAATAATTCTATTTGGTGGAGAGGATCCGCAAGGAAAATTCTTCAGCGACACCTGGTCTTGGGATGGTAAGAAATGGAGGCAGATTGACAAACAAGGTCCTCCCCCTCGAATCCAGTTTGCGATGGACTACGACTCGTTTCGCGACCGCATTATCTTATTTGGCGGCGTGAGCCCAACTCCAGAATTCCTAGGCGATGTTTGGGAATTTGATGGCCATAAGTGGATCCAAGCGATACCCAAGATTTAAGCCTGGAATGCAACCGTGGACGAAGTCAAGAATTCGCAACATGTCCGGTTCGGACTACCACGCATTTTGATTCAATACCGGGCAGGATTCAAACACAAGTTTCTAAGTGAAGGCTGAGCGGCGCTTCTTCGTGAATTCAAGGCTGAGATAGCGTACTGACCTCTCCGCACTCCTTCAATGCGTGCGGAAGGAGCCGCGCGAAAATCAGGTTAGCTTGACTAGCTTCGACTCTTTGATTCCTACCATTCAAAACTGGCTGGAATTCCGGAGAGTAGCATCTTGCGAGTAAGACGTAAGTGGAATCCAGCTGAAAGAGTCTTCCAAAGGTCGATTGGTCTCGTCCTTTTTCAAAGTCCAGGAGATTCTGAACGCCGTCTTTCAGTCGGAAATTGTGGCGAGCAACGATAAGTCCGAAGAAATATTTGAAGGCGATTTCGTGGGTATCGGCATAGCCGACTTATAGTGCGCTGCATGCCTTTGCTGGCGAATGCCAGCTTGCACTTGAAGAGCTTGATGTTGCCGGAGAGCCAGAGGCCCTGCAGGCTCGTAGTATCCGGGCTCATGGCTGAATGGAGCGCATGCGTCCGGTTTGATTCGGATGGGCCGCTGTGCGTTCTGACACATAGGTTACACAACGTTCCGGACACATAGGTTACACATTCTCCGGGTCCGAGGCGCGGACCTCTGGGAGGGTGATGTGCCTTGGAAGGAGTGTTCAGTGATGGAAGAACGTATGCGTTTTGT
>JBBQMJ010000319.1:0-4552 GCA_038328815.1 Fimbriimonadales bacterium
CCCATATCCTGTGGGCGATGCGCACGATCCAAATGGGCCGAGCTTGGGAACCTCTCGCGTAAATCGGGGCGGGAGTTGGGGTAGTTGGGCGGCCGACGAGAGATCGGCGAATCGCGCTAAGAACCCTCCCTTCGAAGCAAGCGCCTACCGTGGATTCCGCATCGCGCTTTGCCGCGTAAGCTAGTGCAGCAACGTCGCTGTGTCAGAATCGCTTTTGATCATGCGGCCCACCAACCATTCGGCAAATCGCGCTCTCTTGGCACTAGCTGCTACGTTGTCAGCTCACGCAGTTATCGCTCAGGTTGAGCAGCCTGATAAGTACACCTGGCTTGAGGACGTCTATTCGAAGAAGTCCTTGGACTGGGTACGGGCTCACGATGCTGCTTCTGCAAAGATCTTGGAAGGGGATCCTCGCTTTTCGAAGCTCTACGCGGATGCGCTCAGAATCGCCGAGTCTCCGGACCGGCTCCCTTCCCCGGATTTCGAGGGCGGAGCGATTTACAACACGTGGCAAGACGCCAAGCATGTAAGGGGCATCTTCCGTCGCACGACGCTTGCCGACTATCTTACGCCGCACCCGCACTGGAAGACCGTGGTGGACTTCGACGCCCTTGGACAGAAGGATCATAAGAGTTGGGTCGATGCTGGGATCCCTTCCCTATACCCGGGCAATAGTTTATGCCTCGTTGGCCTTTCAGACGGCGGCGAAGACGCCCACATCTATCGGGAGTTCAATCTGAGGTCAGGCCAGTTTGTCAAAGGTGGCTTCGAGCTTCCCCGGGCCAAGTCCGACGTTTCATGGCTCGACGCGAACCATCTTGTTGTAGACAGCGAATGGACGAAGGGCGACGTTACCGAATCTGGATACCCCTACATCGTCAAGATGTGGAAGCGCGGAACTCCGCTTAGCGCGGCGAAGGAAATATTCCGTGGAACCAAGAAGGACGTGGCGGCGCATGGCTTTGTCCTGAACGACGGGCAGGGGCACCGGTATACGTTCATCGGCCGCGATCGCACGTTTTTTGAGAGCGACCAATATCTTTGGACGCCGCGAAAGACCAGCAAAATGGCGATTCCTGCTAAGACGGGCATTGATGGCCTTCTTGATGACCAACTAATCATCACGATTAATGATGATTGGACACCGACTGGTTCAAAACGTATGTATCCGAAGGGTTCGGTCCTTGCCCTGGACATGGCGGCGGTTAAGAAGGATTCCCTCCATTTGAATCCGTCTGTCGTGTTCACGCCAACGCGAACTGAATTCGTACAAAGGGTCGACTTCACAAAGAATAAGTTGCTCCTAGTCACTTTGAACAATGTCCAAGGTCGCGCCTACGCATGCAGCTTTGGTTCTCGCGGTCGTTGGAATAGGAGCAGGCTGCCGCTTGGCGATAATCTGGCGATATCGAGCACCTCGACGAATCAGTCCGACGACAAGTTCTTCCTTGAAGTCGCAGGATTCATCACACCACCTTCAATTTATCTCGGCGACGCATCAACCGGCGTGCTCAAGTCGGTCAAGTCTAGAAAGGCCCAGTTCGATGCTTCCGATTTGAAGGTTGAGCAACTTTGGGCAACTTCCAAAGATGGCACGAAGGTGCCCTACTTCGTCGTTCACAAGAAGAGCATCAAATACGATGGCAGCGACCCCACTTTGCTGGATGCATACGGTGGATTTCAGATTTCCATCACACCTTACTATTCCGGCGGGCGCGGCAAGTTGTGGCTTGAACGCGGTGGAATCTTTGTCGAGGCAAACATACGCGGAGGCGGCGAGTTCGGTCCGGCCTGGCACGATGCTGGTCTGAAGACGCACCGGCAACGGATTTACGATGACTTTGACGCGGTTGGCCAAGACCTTGTCGCTCGAAAGATCACATCGACAAGGCGCTTGGGCATTATTGGCGGATCGAACGGCGGTCTTCTGATGGGCGTGGAGATGACTCAGCACCCCGAGATGTGGAATGCGATCGTCATTCAGGTGCCCTTGCTGGACATGCTTGGCTTTGAGCACATTGCGGCAGGCGCTTCCTGGGTCGGTGAATATGGGTCTATTTCTGTTCCTGCGGAGCGCAAGTTCCTCGCGTCGATTTCGCCCTACAACCAGCTCAGTCCGGGCGTTACCTATCCAGAGCCGCTCATCTTCACGACGACGAAAGATGACCGAGTCGGCCCCGTCCACGCCCGCAAATTTGCAGCGCGAATGGAGGAGTTCGGCAAGCCGTTCTTCTACGACGAGATCATCGAAGGCGGCCACTCCGGCGGCGCGGACTTGAAACAACAAGCCCACACGCTCGCGACGACGTTCATCTATCTAATTCGGAAGCTGATGGATTAGGCGTTTGGAAGCAGGCCAATCGGTTGAGGACGATAAATTGCCTTTCAGCGATCGTTCCTGGACTCCTCGCTCGGAACACATATGAGAGATGGAATCGCATTTCCTCACATGAGAGCGAGCGCCAAATCGAATTTAGATGCGGGGAGCGCTCTAATCCCCCTTTAATAAGATCTGGAACCGCGGCTAGCCAGTCGATTTGAGCTGTCGCATCATAGTCACCGTGTGTTGGCCCGCCAAAGTCTGAAGGCCTTACGTGCCTCGGGTTGCCTAAGCGATAATGCTCACCAACACAGCAGATGCGGCAATCAAAGGCCATTCCACCGCTGCTTATATGCATCGCCGTTCCCCCAACTATTGCGACCGATCTCCATTCGATCGGGTGGACAAACACGTGAACGCTCTTGTCGTGCCAAAGCCTAACCACGCAGGAAATTGTTGGATCGTCCTTTGGCGTGAGCTCTAGTGGTGACATGATCTTATCGCAGTGAACCCGCGCTACGTCGCCCAAACGTCATGTAGTAAATCGGTGCGCCTACGGCCAAGATTCCCAGCGTGATCAGCGTGGGGATCCTTGAATCCGCATCAATGAGCGAATTGGCCAGCAGGAATAGCGTGGAAGCCACAAACACCAACGGCGTCAGCGGAAAAAGCGGCGTATGGACCGAGGGAGTGTAGGGGTGCGGGTGGGTTTCTAGGTGGCCGCGCTCGACCGGGTCGATCAGCGAATCCTCAAGCACCGGCTCGCCGCCATCCGCCTGCCGCTTCTTCTCACGGCGTCGGAACACGAACACCGAGCCCACCGACATCGCGTAGAACGGCACTATCCCGATCACGAAAGCATCCGTCAAAGCCCCGAAAGCCTTGGAGCCGCTCATCGCCGTTGCTGCGAGAATGTAGATGATGCCGAGGCCACCGGACATCAAAACCGATACATAAGGTGTCTTGAACCGAGGGTGAACCCGGGCAAACGGCTCGAAGAATAGCTTGTCTTCTGACAGCGCAAAGAAGATGCGGGGCGAAGTTAGGACGGTGCCGTTTAGGGTGCCAAACGTCGAAATCACTACAGTGGCGACGATAAAGGTCACACCCCAGGGGCCCACCAGTTTCGACATCGTGTCGGCCGCTATGATCTCGCTCTTCCCTATCTCCGCGACGCTGAAAACGGACAGGTAGGCAAGGTTTGCCAGCAGATAAACGGCAATCACGAGCAGCGTTCCAAACAGAATCGCTTTGGGCACGTTCTTGCGGGGATTGGTGATTTCGCCACTCACGTAGGACCCATCCGCCCAGCCGTCGTAGGCCCAAAGGACAGAGACCAATGCCAAACCGAAGAGCGACATTGAGAAGCTGCCGGTTGGCACGGCTGGCGTGAAATGGGCGCTTGCGTGGGGCAATCCGATGATCAGGGCGAGGACGATCATGACGAGAAGGCCCGCCGTCTTTGCGATCGTCGTTAGGTTCTGAATGCCCACTCCAGCCTTGACACCAAGCACATTGGCAACCGTCACGATTAGGACAGCTCCAACTGCCAGCGCCGCCGTCCACTGGTCGTATCCTGGCTGGCCTTGTTGCAGACCGGTCAACCTAAGAAGATAATTGCCAAAGACAATCGCCACGGCGCCGATTGAAGATGGCCGCAGCAGAACCAATTGTGCCCAGCCGAAAAGAAACGCGGGTAAGCGGCCGTAGGCCTCGCGGACGTACACATAAAGTCCGCCCGAATAAGGAAAAGCTCCACCGATTTCCCCCAGCGTAAGCGCGCCGCACAGCACAATCAGGCCCCCGACTATCCAAATCGCAAGCATCGGCAGCGGACCCGGCAGCTGGACCGCTATTCCGGACGGGCTCTTGAAGATGCCCGAGCCAATCGTGCTTCCGACGACAACCGCAATACCGCTCCCCAGCCCAATCTGACGGATAAGGTGAGAGCCTTTTGAAGCCGGAATAGCACTCATAGCGTGCCAACCAGGGAAGCAATCGATAAAGCCATGGGTCTCTAATAGTAACCGAAACCAATGCCCATGTTAACAGCGTAAACTGGCCCTATGAAGGCTGACTGGCCCGCGCTGCCGTACGGGGACTGGAAGGACACCTACGCGACCGTGCACATGTGGACTCAGATCGTCGGCAAGGTTTGCCTTGCCCTAACTCCAAGGTCCAACCACTTTTGGAACATCGCTTTTCAGGTCGGGCCTACGGGCTTTGCCAGCC
>JBBQMJ010000320.1:0-4541 GCA_038328815.1 Fimbriimonadales bacterium
CCACCTCAAGGACGTCGCCAGTTTTGGTTGGGAGGTTACATTCGCCCCGGTTGGTGAGGGGAACTTGAATTGGCCAGATATCCTTGCAGCATTTAAGGAAGCCGGCGCTGAATGGGCATTCGTAGAGCAGGACGTCTGCAAGCGAGATCCCTTCGATTGCGTTGAGAGCAGCTTCAAGTACCTCAAGACGGTGCTGAATTGAGGAAGTTTGGAGTTGGCGTCGTCGGCTGCGGCAACATCGCACCTATTTACTTCGAGAATTGCGCGCACTTCGAGAATCTTAGGTTGGTTGCCTGCGCGGATCGGGATGCCGCAAAAGCCAAGGAACTGGCCGACAAGTACTCTGTCACAGCCTGCACGGTTGACGAATTGCTTGCCAACCAAGATGTCGACATAGTTTTGAACCTGACAGTCCCAGCCGCTCATGCCGAGATTAGTCTGGCCGCCTTGAACGCTGGCAAGCATGTCTATTTGGAAAAGCCGTTTGGCCTTTCCCGCGAAGAAGGACGGTCGATCCTTGAAGCGGCTGACGCCCAAGGTCTCAAAGTTGGCTGCGCGCCGGATACATTTTTGGGCGCCGGTCTCCAGACTTGCAGAACATTAATCGATAACGGTGCGATTGGGAGGCCAATCGCTGCAACCGCATTCATGCTGGGTCACGGACCGGAAGGCTGGCATCCGAATCCTGAGTTCTTCTATCAGCACGGCGGCGGACCAATGATGGATATGGGCCCTTATTACCTCACCGCTCTGGTCAGCCTACTAGGCCCAGTCAGGACCGTTTGTGGCGCCACGTCCAGGTCGTTTGCAACACGAACTATCGGTTCTGGGGAAAAGAAGGGTCGTGAGGTACCGGTCGAAATCGACACCCACTTGGCCGGAGTTCTGCTGTTTGAATCGGGTGTTCTTGGGACGCTGGTCACCAGCTTCGATGTGTGGGCAGCCGAGGTTCCATTATTGGAAATCTACGGAACTAAGGGGTCGCTCAGCCTGCCAGACCCCAATACGTTCGGCGGACCGGTACGGCATTTTGATGCTGAAGGCGGCGAATGGAGAGAAATGGAGTTCACAAGGGCATACTCTGAAAACTCCCGAGGAATTGGCGTCGCTGATCTTGCATCAGCGATACAGAACAATCGTCCGGCAAGAGCTAGCGGTGAACTCGGCTATCATATTCTTGACGCAATGGTATCGCTCCACGAATGTGGAACTGCGGGCAGTAGGATCGACTTGCAGAGCCGCGTTGAGCAACCCAAAGCGCTCCCACCTGACCTGAAGGCTTTCGAGATCGACTAAGTTTAGAGCGGCGTATTTAAGTGCATGCGTTCGGCAGGTTGGCCAGCGATTCCCGTCATTGTGGTTCCATCCCTATCCAACCATGCCAGGAGCTTCTTAATACTTCCCGTGGCCAAACAAACGCTTGTATCGGCGGCGCCATAGTACATAAAGATAGTGTCGCCATCTGGTTGGATCGTGTAGCCACACGGAAAAACGGCAGATCCCACATCGCCGATGGTTTCGTAGTCTCGCTCGGGTCCAAACATCCATGACTGTCCGCGAAGAAGGCAAACCTCTGGATGATTCTTATCCATGAGCGCGAGTCCCAGGCGGTAGATCGATCCTGAGGCGTGCTGACGCACTCCGTGATAGATCAGAAGCCATCCGCGGTCAGTCTCGATAGGAGGCGGCGACAGGCCAATCTTGTTTGCGTCCCACCAGCCACCCCGCCTGGCAGGGAGCAGCAACTTGTGTCCACCCCAGTTCATCAGGTCGGGGCTGTAGGAAATCCACATGTTGGCGCCAGCTTCCGTTACTGGGCGGTGAATCAGAACATAGCTCCCGTCGAACCGGCGAGGAAAGAACGCCGCGTCTTTATCATCGGGCTGCATCGCTAGGCCATAGCGTTTGAACCGCTTGAAATCCTTGGTTGTGGCAATCGCGACGCCAGGGCCGAATTTCCCGAAAGCGGTGAAGGCAATCAGATACTCCTCCCGCTCTTCGCTATAAGTAATCCGCGGATCCTCTATGCCCCAAAGTTCCTCTGGGTGGTTTTTGGGATCTGCGTTCAAAGTGGGTTTAGGGTCGATTTGCCAACCGTCAATCCCATTCTTAGAGCGGGCCGCACAAAGGTGAGAAAGACCCCGACGATCTTCGACACGGCATAGCAATAGGGTTGTCCCGTCCTTAAGGCATGTCGCTCCAGGGTTGAACACCGTGTGTATTGGATAACCCCATTGCGAAGCCGTGAGAATTGGATTTGACTCATGTCTTACGAAGAGGTCTTCGAATTCGAATTTGCTCATAAAACCCTCACGCTTTTGTTTGGGACAACAGCGGATCTCAAGGCTATTTCAAGTTCCGCCGAGGCGCACAAGTAAGACAACGTTGACTCCGCTCCCTGGTTTTCGTTCACTCGATCTGGATGCAGACCATCGCGACAGCCGCCAGTCGATGCGTCAAATAGGGGCTGTTCTAGATCATTGCGACCTAAGAACCACTTGAAAGCGTTCTCGGCACTTGACATCCAAACTTCATCTTTAGTTGCGAGAGAAGCCGTAATGCAGGCAGAGATTGCCGCCCAAGCCTCAACCGGCTGTTGGTCGAATTGCGGCTTATTGCCACCGCGGCGATAGGTGCTATTTGAACCAATGGGCCTAAAATGTCCGTTCTGGGCCGTCTGGAGATTCATGAGCCATTCAAGTGACGTAAGCCCCGCTTGAAGCATTGAGTCGTCTCCAATAGCTTGGCCGGAAATGATAAGCGCCTGACAAAGCCTGGCATTGTCGTAGCTAAGAACCTCTTCAAACCATGGCCAGTCATCTTTTCGAGCGATATTGTATTCCCGAAAAAGTCTCTTAGCCAAGTTCGCCCTTAGCTCTTGCACTTCGGACGTGTCCGCCTCGACATGCAAAAACTCATTTGCCGCGATCAAACCAAATGCGAGCGCTCGAGGACTCTTGATTTCACTCATCGCGGGCACGGCTGATATGAACAAATCTCGTGCCAAGTTGCAGTGCCCACCAATTGCTGACCTACTCACTACCGCGCCGAGTGACCACAGTGTCCTTGCATGCGAATCATCCGATCCTTGCTCTTCCAACCACTCACGTCCATAGCTCATGAAGTTTCGGAAGCGTCCATTCTCGTAGTTAAATCCATGGTTCACGAACGCAAGGTAGTGAGACTGAAGTGAACGAATACCAGGCGAAAGTTGACTCTTTTGGTCCAAGTAGCACGTGAACAGCAGAGCACGACAGTTGTCATCGATGCAGTAACCATGATTGCGATTGGGGACGCTATACGTAGCGTGCTGGAGCAGCCCAGTGGCGTCGGTCATGTTGACTAAGTGATCCATCGAATCTAGAGCCGTCTTGGATTCGTCGACTGACGTGGCCCGACGGTTGACGAGGAGACGTAGACGCGTCGAATTCCCTTCGACCGCACGCGATATGGAGGCCAGATAACGCGCCGCCACCGAAGGCCAAGTCATTTGGCTGCAAAACTGCTTTGCCTTGACTTCCATCTGGCGGAACGCCAGATCATCGGACTTGAGTCGGATCACAGCCTCCGCAATGGAGTCAGCGTCCTTGAATGGGACGAGCACGCCTCGACCGTCGGCCAAGAGCTCCTCTGCATACCAGTATCGAGTCGAGATAACCGCCTTGCCAGCACCCAAAGCATAGGCTAGTGTTCCAGAAGTTATCTGCTGAGGATTTAGATATGGCGTGATATAAATGTCTGCGGCAGCCAAGTACTCCTTGAGTTCATCAGGGCTCACAAAGCTGTCGACAAATCGGACGCTGTCCTGAACTCCAAAACTCTCAGCTAAGCTCACAAGGCTATCTCTATAGGCTTCGCCCATGTTCGTTCGGATATTTGGATGTGTTGCGCCGAGCACAACGTATACCGCATCAGGCAGCACTTGACAAACCTTGGACATTGCCTCGATCGCATATTGAATTCCCTTGTCTGGCGAGAGCAACCCAAACGTCAGGATCATTGGACCCTTAATGCCGAGATCCGATTTAAGGTTCATCCCGCTCAGCTTCTCGAAATCAGGAATGCCATGAGGAATGAGATCAATGTTGTGTCGCGACAACCCATACACACTCGTAAGGAACTCAATGGCCTTTTCGCTCATAACAACCACGCGCTCTGAAAGTTGCAGGAGCTCAATGGTAACCATCTTTTGGCTATCACTCGGCTCTTTTAATACGGTATGCAAGGTCGTAATGATGGGCATGTTCACTTCGCGAAGAAGGTGAAGGAGGTGAGCTCCTGCCTCGCCACCGAAGATGCCGTACTCATGCTGAATCGAGAGCGCATCGTAGGAACTGCGGTTTAGAAAGTCGGCGGCGTCAAGATAAGATTCGAGTCTATTGGCATCAATCTCTCGGACGACTTGCGGCGGGTAGGGGTAACTGTGCCCATCATTCATTGCCAGCACATCAACCTTTAAGGGGCGCGATTGCGAGGAGAGAGCTTGTACGAGGTCGGAAGTAAAAGTGGCGATGCCACACTGTCGCGGAAGGTAATTGCCG
>JBBQMJ010000321.1:0-4540 GCA_038328815.1 Fimbriimonadales bacterium
GGTCTGACTCAGGTCAAGGCTCGCTACAACGGCAAGCCCAATGCAGTCTTTGCTGACGGCCACGCCAAGGCAATCGCTTATCAGGCTGCAGTCGGTAACGTCTGCTACTGGTCAGTCGATGCAGAAGGCTCTCACCCCAACTGCACCAACTAATCGAATAAAGAGTAAATGCTTTAACTTTCGGTCCCCCGGCACAAGCCGGGGGGTCTTTTTGTTTTGGCGTCTCGTTGGACTCAGGCGAGACCATCCTGCGACTACGTTCAACCAGCGAGCTGGGTTGATATTGCGATTGATGTCAACACGCGGTGACCTGAATTTGGTGTAGTCGCAGGATGGATTGTGCCTGCGTCCAGAATTGCCGTCGCTGCCCCGCTGGCCGACGTAGATTTCAATGGAAATTGAAAGTTGGAGAGGTAAACTGAGACCTCCAGGTTAAGGAAAACATGCCGTTATCACCAGAATCCGTCGTTGGCAAAGAACTCATGCCCATCTATGAAAAGGTGGCCAAGGGCGCGCGGCTTTCCAGCGAGGACGGCCTTCTGCTATACAAAACGCAAAACCTTACCGGCGTCGGCTACCTGGCCAACATCGTGCGTGAGCGCATGCATGGGGCGCGCACCTATTACGTGCGCAACCAGCATATCAACTACACGAACATCTGCAACAAGTTCTGCAAGTTCTGCTCGTTTTACGCCAAGAAGGGCGGACCTGAGGCTTACGAGATGAGCCTGGACGAGGTTAAGCGGCGGCTGGACAGACACAAAGACGATCAGATCACCGAAGTCCACATGGTGGGCGGCATCAACCCGCGCCTGCCCTATGAGTACTACATGGACCTTGTACGGCTTGTGAAAGAGTCACGACCCGGCATCCATGTGAAGGCTTTTACCGCTGTTGAAATTGTGGAGATTGCCCGAGTGGGGAAGTGTTCGATTGATAAGGCCTTGGCCGACCTGATCGAGGCGGGGCTCGATTCACTGCCCGGTGGAGGAATTGAAGTCTTGAGCGAGCGCGTGCACGCTGAACTCTTTGGTAAGAAGCTCAATGGCGAAGAGTGGAAGGAAGTTGCGCGGGCCGCTTCCAAGCTTGGTCTAAGGCAATACGCCACTATGCTCTATGGCCACATAGAGACGGACGAGGAGCGGGTTAGCCACCTAATTCAGTTGCGTGAGCTCCAGGATGAGACGGGCCACTTCCTCACATTCACGCCGCTGTCCTTCCACCCGGAGGGAACCGAACTTGAACATATCGAGCACACTACGGCGGACACGGACCTTCGCAATATAGCGGTTTCCCGCTTGATGTTGGACAATTTTGAGCACATTAAGTCTTTCTGGATCATGAACACAGTGCCCGTGACTCAAGCGGCTCTGTGGTACGGAGCGGACGATGCCGATGGCACGGTCCTCGAATACGAGATCACCTACAAAGATGGCGAGCACGGAAATAAGAGCCAGGGATTGACCCGCGAAAACATGATCAAGATGATCGAAGAAGTGGGAAGGATACCAATCGAGCGAGATTCGCTCTATCACGAGATTGTGCTGCCTGAGGCACATGCCGCGCCGAAACGGTTGATGCAGGTTCCCGTGTCGTCCTAAGGGAACAGGGATTTCCGGAATGAGATTAGAAGGGAGCGCTGATTTGGCCGATGGCGACCGCGAACAAGGCTAGGAGCTTAGCCAGCCAGCCCGAGCGCTTGAAGCCGCTTTTGGTTTTGGGTTCGCTTATTCTCGGCTGCATCCTAATCATGGGCTTGTGTATAACATTCTAGGCTCACGTTGCTTGAACTCCAAGCATAAGTACAGGGAAAACGCTTTATTGACTTGAAGATAGCAAGGACTTAACTTCTGTCATAAGAAGGTACGTGTTCCTTGCGACGCGAGCCGCAATTGCGGCGCACTTACCTCTGATAGGCATTTCGGCTCTAGCCGAATGCGCCAATGCCCGTCAGTAAGATGATCTTGCTGGTTCAAAGTGCCTTGCAAGTCCTAGGTCCTTTGGGATGAATGTATTTAAGTAGAAGCGTTGACATAGCTATTGCAGTAATATAACCCTATTGGCCCATGTGCCAATTGGAGGAATAAGTGAAGAAATACCTATCAGTGCTGGCTTCAATGGCGCTCGCAGTCATCGGATTGGGAGAGAACGTGTCGGACGCGAAGAAAGAGGTCTATCCCACATTAGGCTCATTGTTCGGAAAGGTCCCAACAACCGGGTCCGAAATCTATATCGCAGTCGGACCTAATTTCGATTTGAGCAGCGGCAATGCCAAGAGTCTAGGTGCCGAGGAATACGTCGTAGGTGATTTTGGTTTCAAGTACGAGGGAACCATGGTCTTTCACGACAGCATGCGTCGAGTAGCAACGGCGTCTTTGACACTCGAAGATTTCCGAAACAAGCTCCTTGCGGCCAAGCAATTCGAAAATGTTCCGCCTAAAAGGGTGACCGATGCGGATTTGGCCAGCCAAATGCGTAGTCCGGCAAATTGGGTTGTTGTGCGGCCAACCCTGGTGGGCGACTCGATGCATCCGAAGGACGCAGATCTCAAGGAAAGGTTCCATGCAACGGATCCGATGGATCGTGGTTATCGGTTGATGCGGCTTTGGCTCGACAATAACGGGCAGATTCCGGTGGACGATGGCAACCATGTAAAGCAGGTCTTTCTGCCAGTTAACCCAGCCGACGGGGATCACTTCGACCAGTTTTACGTTGCCTTTCACTACACATTGCAAGCCGACCCGGCTGTTCCCGGAGACAAACCTAAGAGCTTCATCTTGGTTCATAATAAGGACCTTTTCGAGAAGAGATTCACCCTGACGCCGAAGGACATGTCGGCAAAGAAGGGTGGCAAAGATCGATTTTACGACAATGTTGATCGTGGGACTCAGACCCAGTTGAAGCTTGATCTGGATATGGGGAAGATCTTATTTGATGCTGGCCAACATTCGTTCGTGCGAAATACAGAAGGGGATTTCTCGATCAAAGGCGCAGTGCTATCGACAAATCACTATGACAAGGACACGACAATCCCGATCGCGTTCGAAAAGGACAGCCGGAGGCCCGG
The DNA here is from genome assembly GCA_038328815.1 of Fimbriimonadales bacterium. GTDB lineage: Bacteria > Armatimonadota > Fimbriimonadia > Fimbriimonadales > Fimbriimonadaceae > JBBQMJ01. The sequence goes on from JBBQMJ010000321.1 coordinate 3,068, forward strand.
GCAGTTGCGAGTGGCGACGGGCGTAATCGGAGCCTTGTACAATGCGAACGAAGAATTTAGGAAGCAGACGTTTACGCCTATGGCAGGGCTCATGTGGCACAAGGGCTTGCCTTCAACTGCAAATGTGCCGCGACAATATTCTGAGATTGCCAATAACGGCGTCCTCCTCGTAGCATTAGAGGACTTCAATCCAATCACCTTCGGGGTGCCCACGGATCCCAGCTTGTCACCGAATGGCTTCCATTATGTGAAGTTTTCGGAAGCGAGAAAGGAAACAAATCTTCGAGCTCACTCTCAGTTGAAAGTTGGCAAGTGGGACCTCAGAGGTCTGACGATGCTAGGCGGGACGCCGACTCTGTCAGTACAAGGCGACTATTGGTACAACTTTAAGACGACTCTTTTCGCCCCCAACATTTCCGAAGGTTTTGCATCCGTAAAGCTGTCGTTCCCTGGAATATCGTCGGGTACGTTTTTCGCCCAATACACCAGTGGCGCCAGCTTTGGTGATGGATTCTCAAGGCAAAAGGGAACTTTCCAATTCGGATTCCAAGGCAGCTAGCCCACTCAAATGTTGGCCAACCGGAACATGGTATTGACCTCCAGTTGCCCAACCAACTCCTTAGGCCAGAAGAAGAACCTGGTAATTCGCACAAATTCGCAAGACTGTTCCGATTTCGGGAACGCCCCACGACTCATAGGTTGTTAACCTGAACGAGAGGTACACTCGCCCGATTAATGCTCTTTGGAAAACGCGGTCAACGCGACTCGTTTGAAAGAGAGGCGGAGCGCGTGTTCCCCTCGGTCTTCGGTACCGCGTTGCGACTCACAAGGTCGCGAGAAGACGCTGAGGATTTGTCGCAGGAAGCGATCGTACGAGCGTACGAAGCCTACGACAGATTCGATGGCACCAACTTCAAGGCGTGGATGCTGCGGATCGTTACAAACCTCTATATCAATCGATATCGGCAGAAACAACGAGGACCCAATGTGGGTTCTCTAGATGACGAACTAGCCATCGAGCCGGTTGCGAATGAAGGCGAGGTACCGGACAGGATTCTCTTCGACAATGTGCTAGGCGCGGAAGTGGAAGAGGCTTTGGGCAAAGTGCCCGAAGATTTTAGAGTTACTGTAGTATTAAGCGATATAGAAGGAATGAGTTATCAAGAAATCGCAGATGCGACAGGGGTGCCGATCGGCACGGTACGTTCTCGACTAGCGAGAGGCCGAGCGATGCTCCGCAGGGCTCTAAACGATTTTGCCAAGAAAGAAGGTTTTTTGAATCAAGGTACGAAGAATGATTGACCCCCTAAAGTTACATGCCCTTGCCGATGGCGAATTACCGGCCGAAGAACTAGCCGCGCTCCGCGAGCAATGCGCAGGATGCGAAAAGAGCGCCGCCGAGCTTCAAGCCATCAAGAACGTTAAGACCCTTTTGGCGGGCGCCGAGCCTGTGGACTCCGAGGAGACCTGGCG
>JBBQMJ010000322.1:0-4538 GCA_038328815.1 Fimbriimonadales bacterium
AACCTTTCGAAGCGCGGAGTTCGGCTTCTTGGGCGTCATGGTTCGCACAATGGTGCAAACGCCGCGTCGGAAAGGGCTACTCTTCAACGCCGGCGACTTTGACTTCACCTTGGGGACGGATCGTCCCTTGCGCACCAACTGGTTAACTGTCGGCATTCATACCTCGCATATTTCTAATCATTTCGGTTAATCACGTTCGAGGGGAGTCTCCAATTCAGCCTATGAGGCAAAAATAAAGCCCACCCTGCATCACGCAAGAGGGGCACAATGGCACCGGAGAATCGATCTGCCGCGCTGTTTCGTCGTTTTAACGAACCCCGGAACCGCCTCCCTGACGTGATGTGCTCAGGCGCATTACGCCCGAACCGTGCAGAAGTATGTACGGCGGAGGGGCTTGTTGTCAAGTGGCAGGGGTGACGCAACGGAGCGTTCACCTCCGTTCTTGCCCAACTAGAACCTTGGGGCCGTTTGGTCAGCAGAAGAAGTCCGATCGTCATCGAAAGTCCCATTCGTATTTTTGGGAGCGGCCCGAACTCTTTAATAGTCCTACCTCGCCAATAATGCGGAATAAGAAGAATCAAAGCCACGTCGTGAAACAACCCGGTAATCATGCGACGTATCGTCAAAGTATCGGGGCGAACAGCCCATCGCTTCGAGTGAACTCTTTATGAACTCAAACCTCTTTCGAACCTCCCTGGCCCTTTCGTTATTCGTCGCGGTAGCTGGAACAGCGTTCGCGCAAAGCGATGACGACGGCCCGATGCCGGACATGAAGCCTCCGACCAAGGCCGAGCCTAAGAAGGATGATAACAAGACTAAGGTAGAGGATTACGAAAAGACGCTCAAGGATCTGAAGCGCATTGATGGCCCCTTCCCCATGTATCAGCGCAGAAAGGACATTCTTGTTGAAGTTCCCGACTCTGCCATCGGCAAACTATTTCTGGTTCAAGCCACATTAGGCTCTGGCGCTTCCTCAATATTGCAGGCAGGCGACCCTGTCGGCGACATGGCTTTGGATGTATTCCGATGGGAGAAGCAGGACAACCAACTCCTCATAATGCGGCCCAATCTGAAGTATCGCTGGAGCAAAGACGATCCGCTCAAGAACGCCAGCGACCGAAGCTTTCCGGAAGCAATCTTGGGCAACTTCAGGCTAGAGGGCTACAACCCCGACAAGAAACTGAATCTAATCAACATGTCCAGCTTCCTGTTTGGCGAGACGTTTAGGTTGAACGAACTCGTCAACCTCACGCTTGGCGGGCAATACATGCTCGATCGAGAGCGCTCAGGCGTTGAAGCAATCAAGGGTTATCCGGAGAACACCGTTGTTCAGGCGAAGCTCCATTACATGTCGCCTCGCGGCGCTGAGGGCAATCCTTTCCTTGCCCTCCTTGGCTTTGGTGGAGACAACCAGCTCGAGGACAGCCGCAGCGTCCCGCTTAAGGTCACCTATAACCTTTGGTATCGCGGCGATGACGGCTACATGCCCCGCCTCTCCGACCCGCGAATCGGCTATTTCACCGAGGACTTCTATTCGATGGAAAGATTCCTGAACGACGACCGCACAGAGCGCTACATCATGCGCTTCAACCTCAAGAAGAAAGAACCCACAAAGGCTATTTCTGAACCAGTTAAGCCGATCATTTGGGTTGTGGATAGCTCAGTGCCAACTGCCTACAGGGACGCTGTTAAGACCGGCATCCTAAGATGGAACCGAGCATTCGACGCCGCCGGCTACAAGAACGCCATCCAAGTGATTGACCCTCCGGCTGACTTTGACCACGCCGATGGCCGGTACAACGTCGTGCGCTGGACGGTCAGTCCGAATTCCGCTTATGCCGTTTCCTATCCAAGGACGGATCCCTTTACGGGAGAGGTATTGAACGCGAGCGTTACGTTCGATGCTAACTACCTCGCATGGATCATGAATGAGCACCAGAGCCTGGTAACCCCAACGGCGGGATTGGCCAGCAAATCTCTGCAAGCTTTGATGCGCTCCCCTGATGCTTCAACGCCAGCGGATGCACTCATCTGGGAACCCGATGAGACGAAGGCCAAGGAAGAACTGCAAAAACAGTACGCAAAGTTTGGCTGGCACGCACTGGAATGCGAACATGCGAAAGGTCTTGCTGACTCCGCTTCGTTTGGTTGGGCAGCACTAAGTGCCTACCCCGGACTCAAGATTAGCAAAGAGGAGTATGCCAAGCAGTTCATTAGCGACACGATCAGCCATGAGATTGGACATTGTCTCGGACTGCGGCATAACTTTGAAGCAAGTACGAACTTGACCACTGCTCAACTCGCTGACGACAAGATCACAGGGGACCAAGGCATTGCGGCAAGCGTCATGGATTACACGCCAGTGAATATCCAAGCAGTTCTCAAGGGCCATGGCAACTTCTATATGCCAACCGTTGGCCCTTACGACATCTGGGCAATTCAGTATGGCTACTCGTCAGTGCCTTCAGCCACAACTCCCCTAGGCGAGAAACCTTCTCTTTCGAAGATTGCCTCCGAGTCTGGCCTTCATGGCCACGCCTATATGAGCGATGAGAATGTAGACCGCTGGGACCCTTACGTTGTTATGTACGACAGCGCAAGAGATCCCGTGAACTACAGCGACAAGATGCTGGAAGCCGCCGCAAAGACCCGGAAGTACGCCGTGGAGAAGCTCAGCGTTAAGGGTGAAAGCTTTGACAAGCGAACCAGGCTCGTGCTCCAATCCATATTGGAAACTTTTCGGGAGGGACGACTAAGCGCCAGGTTCCTTGGCGGCATTCGAGGAAGCAGGAGTTTTGTCGGAGACGAAGGAGCTGGGAACGCGACCCTTGATCCCGTGAACGGTGACATTCAGCGCCAAGCAATGCATCTCATCAACAAGAACTGTTTCATGCCCGATTCCATCCGGCTCAGCAAGCAGGTTATGGTGAATCTCAGCTTCGATCCCGCATCAGGCGGCAGCGCTACCTGGACCGCACCTCTCCGCGAGATCATTGGCCGAATGCAGGACATGCTGTACGCCAGCGTGATGAGCGCAGATACAACGGACCGCATCGTGGAAAATAGCTACAAACTCGAAGGCGGAAAGGGTGCCTACACCATCCAGGAGCACTTCGGTTCAATTCTTGGTGCCGTGTTCCGTGAAGTAGGCCAAAGCAAGAGCATTGACCCAACCAGACGCGACTTGCAGCGGTTTGCAGTAAGTGCTCTTATCACTCAGGCTGGTGCGCCGCAAGGTCAAATATCGGAAGACGTTAGGATGCTTGCTTCCGACTCACTCCACAGGCTATCTGCCCGGTTTGGCGAGCAGCTCAAGTCAAAGGCAAAGCTGGACGAGATGACGGTCATCCACCTAAGGGACACGAAGGACCAAATGGACCGATTCCTGAACCGTCAGGCGATTAGCCGGTAACATTAATGGGCGGATATTCCGCCCATTGAACCTATGACCGCAACTGGACGGAGCGCCCCTTCACCCGATGGCCTCGTGAATTCGCTGACCGAATTCATTCAGAAGGCTGTTGATGCCAACCGAGGTTCCACTCAGGCTAACAAGCCTGGACACCGTATCAAGTTTCACTGGCCGCCGCATCCCGTGAGCTATGACTATCACGTAACCCCCGGCGAGTGGAAGGACAAGGGCACATTTCAGGCTTATGCGGAAACCTTCGATGTCGAGATTGCAACGACGAAGCACGGCGTTTTTGGGAGGTGCCAGGCGCTTTGGATAGAAGCCCGTGGCGAGGACCGTCCGGAAATGCTTACCGCCATTGCCAAGGCCTGTGAACCGCTATTCGATCGACAGTTTGCAATTAGTAAGACTCTGAGCCAGTCAGGCCGCTTTAAGCGGCACATACGCGACTTGCCCCCAGAAGATGTCCTGAAGCTGCTCTACTGTTCAGACCGTGACGTGGCGCACCAGGCCAGCGTCGAGATTGAAACGCACGTCAGCCTGAAGATTTTCACGCCAGCTCTCATTGAAATTTTAAAAGACCGAAAACACCCGAACCGACGAGTAGCCCAATGGTGCGTCCTGGACCTTTTTGAGGACCTCCCCGGATTTTGCGCCGACGAGAAGCAGGAGAACGAAGCTGTTGAGGCGATGGCAGGCATCCTTTGGGATGCGGAAGACGATTTTGCCAGGACTACTTTCAAGGCTGGTGTCGTTCTCGGTGGGCATTTGCCGCACAAATCGGGCGGGCCGGTGCTTCTTCGTAGCCTAAAGGCGCCAAGCCCTTTTGGCCGTCGAAGTGCTATCCACGGGCTATTCCACGTTGTCGAATGGCAGCAGGAAATGCGTGATGAGGTCGTGGCTGCGCTGAGGGCTCACAGCAAGATCGAGGACAACGATCAGCTTAAGGAGTTCGCGGTATTGTTGGCTTCGGACATAGAGCTCGCAGAATACGACCATATCCCCGAGCCAGTCTTCCCTGGCGAATCGTAGCCCTCACTTGGAAAATCATAGGCATCAATACCGGTTATTGAGGCATCTCGCCATCAAACTGCATCTTCGGTTGTCAATTGGCACTCATAGAGAT
>JBBQMJ010000323.1:0-4507 GCA_038328815.1 Fimbriimonadales bacterium
GAGGCGTACGCGCCAATACAAAATGTGTATCCCGCCTGGATCGGCAAGAAGCTTTGGATAACCACGTCTGAGCGCCGCCCCCGAATGGAGGAGGACCTGTGAGTCCGCGAACTGAGGAGGGGGAAATTCCGGATCGCAAACAAAAGCGACGCGCCAGCCCGAGTGTCCAAGCCTGAGGCTATGCGACCCGGTTACAACCATAGCCCGGTAAGCGACAGCCCCATGTGCGACCCGCATGGCACCCTAAAAGTGATTCCGTGGCCCAATTTTTGTTCCTCCACCCGAAGCGCAGCGGGCGGGGGGAGGTGGCGCGCTCCGGCGCGACGGAGGAGGGAAGTTGGACTTAGGCGCCCAAGCTGAACCCAATTCCGATGCATCTACACCTACTAGTGTTTGAGCAATTTCACATGATATTGCCCAACTAAGTCCCAAAAGTCTCAAAACTCGGCCTAGACCGGTGCCGCGGTCTGCATCTGCTCGATCTTCTTAACGTAGCAGCCAACCAGATCCTGGCTCACTTGCTCCGCCGGGCTTTCGGCGTAGACGTGGAACAGCGGCTCAACCGCGTCAGGAAGGACAAGCACCCAGCTATCCTCTTCGAATATCTTAATTCCATCGACAAGCTCGATCCGAGCCCCTTCCCTTGTCTCCTCGCTTATCTTGCGCATGACGGCGCCTTTGGCCTCCCAAGGACAACGGACCTGCTCATAAGCCATCTGGAACACGGGCAGTTCAGTGCCAACGTCGCTCAGCTTCAGGCCCGTCTTCTGCAACATGACGATGAGCTTGCCAAGCGAGAACGTGCCGTCGAACCCAGGATGCAGTTCGGGGAAGATGAAGCCGCCGCGCTCATCGCCAGCAAAGGTCACGCCAGCGTCTGAACTCGTCTTCATCAAAGACCGAGCATCCGCCTTAGTCCGAATGACCTGGCTACCACCGGCAACGAGGATTTCCTCAAGCTTGGTAGGCGCAGTGACGCTCATGGCGAACGAGGCATGTTCCGTCGTCTTCGCGACGAGCATGCACATCGTCGCAAAGAGGTTGTGGCCGGGCACAAGGTTGCCAAGGTCGTCAACGATAGTCAGCCGCTCACCCTCGTCGGTAAACAGCACGCCCATGTCGTAGTCCAGCGAACTCACGATCCCTTGCAGGTTCATGATATGTGTGGCTATTTCTTCGCGCGACCTAGGCGCCAGCTTAGAATCATTGTAGTTATTGAGGCTCAGCGATTCCACACCAATCTTGGCAAGCATCGCCGGAAAGAAGGAGGAGACCGGGGAATAGCCGTAGTCGCACACGATGCGCAGCTTCTTCCTCGAGCCTTCCTGGCCAAGTAGCCTGAAGTAGTCGCTTTGATAGTCCTCAACCGCGCGAAGCCCAACTTCAATCACGCCAAGGTCATCGGGATCGGCGCGAGCAAAGTCCTCCCGGAAGAAGGCCGTCTCAACCTTCCTTTCAACGCTCGGCGCAAGGTAGGCGCCCTTGGAATCGAACATCTCTATGAGCGTAACGCGGGAGTTGCCCGGTAGCTTTCGGACATGGACCGAGCCGGCAGCACCACTAGTCTTCACGAAGTGCCGGACCACAGGCACAGCAGCGCTGCGCAGATCAAGCACGTCGCATCCAACGCTGAGCAACGAGGCAATCACCGCCCGCTTGATCATTCGTGAGCTGCGAGTACTGTCCCTGCTCACCACCACGCGGCTACCCGCCGGAAGGCATGACCCATAAGCCGAGGCTAGGCGGCATGCAAAGTCGGGCGTGATCTCAATGTTGCTAAGGCCAGCAACTCCAAGCTCACGGAACAAGTTGCCGCGCCATTTGTTTCCCCAGACAAGCGACATGGTGACGGTTGAACCGCGCTCGATCATCTTGTCTGGCCAAAGCTTGATGCGGGGCCGGATCGTGCAACCGACATCAATCAGACATCGATCTCCCACAACGGCGTCTTCTCCAACGGTGCTGTCACGTTTGATCGTTGTGCGCGAGCAAATCGTCGCCGAATGAATGCCCACATTCGGCCCAAGGTAGGAGTTATCCCACACGATAGACCGCTCAATGCAAGCGTCCTCTTCAATGTAAGAGTTGTCGCCAATCACGGTGTACGGGCCAACTCTGGCATTCTTGCGAATCTTGACATTTCGCCCTAGGCAGACGGGGGGGACGATAGTCGCAGTAGGGTCGATAGTGCAATTCGCGCCCTGATAGACTCCAGATCCAACTTTCGTGCCAGCAATCGGAAGATGAATGCGACCCGAAAGCATGCTCTCTTGGGCTTCGCGATATTGAGTCAAGGAGCCGATGTCGCACCAGTAATCGCTCATGATGTAACCGTACATCGGCTTGCCCAATTCTAGAAGCTGAGGGAAGATATCCTGGCTCCAGTCGTAGGCTCTGCCCTGCTCCATCAGATCGAAGATCTCCGGTTCCAGGATGTACATGCCGGTGTTCACGGTGTCACTGAACACTTCGGACCAAGTCGGCTTCTCGAGGAACCTTGCCACGCGCCCGTCTTCCTCGGTAATGACCACACCGAAATCCAATGGGTTGGCAACGCGGTAAAGGATTAAGGTGGCAAGCGATCCCTTCTCCTTGTGGAAGGCGATAGCTTTTGTCAAATCGCAATCGGTAAGCGCGTCCCCGGAGACGATGACAAACGTGCCTTCCTTAAGCTCGTCTTCCGCCTTCTTTACGCTGCCTGCAGTGCCTAAAGGGACGTCTTCGATGCTGTAGGAAAGGTCAACGTCGTAGTCAGACCCGTCACCGAAGGTGCCCTGAATCTCGTCGGCCAAATAGTGGAGCGTGGCGACGACCTGTGTAATGCCGTGACGCTTTAGGAGCGTCAGAATGTGCTCCATGATGGGTTGGTTACAGATAGGAACCAGCGGCTTGGGCCGGTTTGCTGTCACAGGCCGTAAGCGCGACCCCTCTCCCCCTGCCATCACTACGGCTTTCATTGGTGTTGTGTCCACAGTCTACGCTTTATCGTGCACATATTGGGCACATGGGATGTGGGCATTGTTTTATAGCGGCTGGCAGAAGAATCGGAAATACCTTTCAGGCTGATCTTTCCCCTCGACAAAGTCCGCCAGCACCTTGCCCACCCAGGGCCCAAATTTGAAACCGTGCCCGCTGCACGCGCTTGCAAAGTAGCCTTTCTGACCGATGCGGCCGAACAGAAAGTCTTCGCCAGGGGTGCTCGTGTAAAGGCAGCCAACGGCATTCTCAACGCGCGGCTCCTTGATGCCAAACCTTCGGTTAGCGGTATCCATGATCTGTTGGACCGCTTCACCAGATGGGAGCCTCGACAGGTCATGGGGATCGGTGATGGGACCGGGCTTGTGGATGCCGATCTTCATCCCGTTCGGCCCTTCACTGGGGAAGCCGTAGGGATTCTCATCGCTGTCTTCGATCCATACAGGGCCGATGACATTCGCGTGAATGTAGCCATATGTTTGGGTGGTCACATCGGTGCGGACAGCGACCCAGTCCGAAATCCATGCGCCAGGACATACGACAAACGCATCAAAGTCTTTGGCAAGCCATTCCGCATCGACCTTCGTGTTCTCGCGAATCTCGACGCCCGCCCGCTTGGCCAAGTCAAGCGTTGCGGCCACGGCGTTTGCCGCATGCACCCAGCCTGCTTCTGGTGTCCAGATGCCAACTTCGTCGTCATCGAGAAAGAGCTGCGCAAACACATTCTTCACAGCCCTACAACTCAAGACCTTGTGAGTGACTTCCAGCGATTTCAGGCTGCCGATGACGGACTCAATCTGGGGGCTTTCCTTTGAACCGAAATACAGAAGCCCCGTCTCGTGAAGCAGCTCCTGGCCGGAAGCAGCCTCAAGTTCTGCCCACATGGGGTAGGCATCCATCATGATCTCGGTGTAGAAGGCGTCTGGGTAGGCCCGGCGCACAATGCGCGAGTTGCCATGAGAACTGCCCTGGGCATGGCCCAGGGTGAACTGTTCGAAAAGAACGGTATAGTGCCCGCGCTCGGCAAGCTGGCGCGCGGCGCTAGCGCCATCGATCCCGGAACCAACGACGGCAACCTTCATTTGTTGGATTTTGAGCTATTTTCAAAGGCGCCAACCCATTAAATTTGTATCAAGAAGAATCATTAGGAACAACTTGGCAGACACGAGTGGGTCATGGGTTTGTATGACAATAGAAATCGCGATTGTACAGGCGTTCCCTAAGACAGTACGGTGGGCTGTTAGATGGGGATTTACGGGTAACGCAAGTTGGCCAAGGACGCTCAACCTGGTGTAAGCACGCCGGGTCCCCAATTCCGAGTGAACGGATGCTAACTGGAGCGTTTGAATCTCATGAAAAGAATCGCTACGACCGTCGGACTCTTGGGTTGCGCCGCGTTTGCTTTGGCACTCTCGAGCTTCGGATCAGTTTTTGACAAGACATACAGCGTCGGCAAGACCTCGAACCTTGGAAAGGCCGCCTGTTCCGTATGCCATATGACCAAGCATGGCGGAAAGCTGAATGCCTACGG
>JBBQMJ010000324.1:0-4503 GCA_038328815.1 Fimbriimonadales bacterium
AACTCCAGCCCGATATCCTCGTGATCTTCTGCACCTTCTGCATCCCGGCCCTCATGCACATGAAGTTCCGGCCCAAGAAGATCATTTACTACTGCATCGAGTCGGTGGTTCAGTACGGCACGGCCGATGTTTGGCTGAACATCAAATACGGTCACCTCTTCGACGTAGTCATCTACCCGGAGCGCAACCGCGCTGCCAAGGACGCCGAGCGCTGCCTGCTGATGGACAAGCCCTCCGTCGTAATGCTCAACTGCGTCAACTCCCTGTCCGCGCCCGAGCCGATTCTGCCCGCGAACCAGCGAAACGGAAGAATCCTAAGTCAAGGCTCCATCGGCTACAAACTCACCTTCGCCCAATACTTCCTGGACCCCAATGTCGCCCACAGCCCGGTGGATATGTACGGCCCCATCTCAGGCGCCGATGACTTGAAGGTGCGGATGTCGGAGCTAACGGGCAATGTGCAGTACAAGGGAATTGTGGATGGTAAGGAACTGGCGAACCTGCGGCGGCACTACTCCTGGGGCATCGTAACTTGGAATCCCGTCAATGAGAACGGGCTCTACGCCTGCTCCAACAAGCTCTTCGAATACATCGCCTCCGGCGTCCCCGCCATCACCGCCCCTCATCCCCAGCACGTCCAAATCATCAAACGCTTCGGCTGCGGAATTGTCATGCCTGAATGGTCCATGGATTCTTTCTTATGGTCGCTGGGGGAGGCTTCACGTATCGCGAAGTCGGAGCGGTATCCGGAGTATGTGGAAGCGTGCCAGCGAGCGGTGAAAGAAGAGCTGAACTTCGAACGCCAGTTCGAGCGGTTCTTAGCGGTGTATGAGGGACGCAAGCTGACTGCGTAGCGATCTCGGTTCTTCCGCCCTTGGGGAGGAGGTGTCACGCTCTGGCGTGACGGAGGAGGGTGCTCCGGAACATCTGAGGACCAGGGCGACCAAGCAGAAACGCCCCGAAATCTAGCTTTCGCCAATCATCTTCACCACATGCTCAGCAATGGGAAACGAGCACGTAAACCCAGGCGAAACCGCGTTCAGAACGTGCAGCGAGCGCTCGCCGCGCTCGACGATAAAATCCTGCTCCAGCTTTAGTGTCTTCCTGTGCATCAACTGCGCCCGAATCCCCGGCACGCCCCAGTGCTTGAAACCGGAAGGGTCGAGATTCTGCACCAAATGCGCGGCTGACTTGATCAGGTAGTTCTTGTTGAACTTCTTCATTTCCTCAAATGCCAACGCCCGGAATCCGAAGGAGTTCTTAAGCATAAGCATCGACTCGTAACCCATGACCTGCATTGCCTCGGTGAAGCTGAAATGCGATAGCTTTGAATAATTCTCCCGCCAGAAGGCGGGCATGGCGGTGGGGCCGATTTTGGCGTGGCCGTCGGCGGTGATCGTGAAGTGCACTCCCAGGAATGGGTGCTTCAAGTTCGGCACAGGGTAGACGTTCATGTTCACCGGCGATTTATCGCCGGACCACTTCAAGTAAACGCCCTTGAAGGGCATTAGGACGTAGTCCTTGCCAATTTCAAACCGCTGGGCCACCTCATCGGCGTAGAGTCCAGCACAGTTGATGATGTAGTCGGCCTCCACGTCGTCGCGATTCGTGACGATCCTGGGGTGCTTGTAGTCCACGAACGCAGTCTCGAAGAAGAATCGCACGCCGTCTGCTTCCAAGTCTTTTGCCATCGCGGCGCAGACTTCGCCAGGGTTCACCGAAGCTGTTGTTGGCGAGAACAAAGCCGATGCATAAGTCCGTGCATTTGGCTCCAGCTTATGCGCTTCTGATTCGGTTATCCATTCCACCTCGACTCCATTCTTATCGCCGCGGTTCTTTAGTTCACGTAAGCCGGTGAGCTGCTCGGCATTCCTGGCGACCACTAGTTTGCCGCACTCGTTCATGGCAATGCCCTTAGAGCGGCAGTACGCCTTCATGAGCTTGTTGCCGTCGCGAGTGAAGCGTGCCTTTAGGCTGTCGGCTGCGTAATAGAAACCCGCGTGGAGCACACCGCTGTTGCGGCCGCTGCTGTGCATGGCAGGTTTGCACTCTTTTTCCAGAAAGCAAATCTTCGCATCCGGCTGAGTCTTGCGAAGCTCCATCGCAATCGTGAGCCCAATGACGCCCGCCCCGATGATCGCGTAATCGTAATGCTCGCTCATATCTTGCCCAGCCAAGATTCGGCGTTCGCCATCCATTGATCCGCAAGCGCCAGGCTCTCGGGCGTTCCAATGTCCAGGAACGGCCCGTCCGTTTCCACAACATGATAAACCGCGCCCAAGGCAAGGCGTGCCGGAAAATAGTCGCGTTCGATGCTCATCGGGTAAGTGCGCGGGAATGCGTCCAGCGCGCTCCTGCGCAGCAAATAGACGCCTGCGTTGATCACACCTGGACCTGGCGTCTTCTCGGTAAAGCCTCTCAACCGTCCCTCAGAGACGTCCAGTTTCCCGAAGCGAGAGCAGTCCTCCTGCTGAAGACCTAGGATCACTCCCTCTACGCCGTCCGCAGCAAGGGCAAGCATGGAAGTAAGATCGAACCGAACCATGGAGTCCCCGTTCCCAACAAGCACCCAAGGGGAATCTAATAGCCGCAAGTTAAACAGTACGGCCCCACCGGTACCTAGCGGCTCCTTCTCAACTGCGCACTGGACGTGAACCCCCGGCACCGGCTGGGGGTCGAAGTACGCAGAGACCTTCTCAGCGAGGTAGCCGGTCGAGAGTACGACTTCCTTGATCCCCTGATTCCGAAGCTGCAAGACGGCCCATTCAACGTATGGCCGGCCGTGGATCGGGATCATGGGCTTCGGTAGGTCTGGCGCTAGGGGCCGGATGCGAGTTCCAAAGCCACCCGCCAAAATCAGCGCAGAAACATCCTTAGCTTCCGGCGCGCCCATGACCCTCAATATAAGCCTTCACGGTGTCAATGGTAAGCGGCACGGTCACCAGCGACTGCAGCAGGTCCGTATTGATCTCGTAGCGCACCCTGGGGCTCCCCGGATTTACAGGAACCGCCTTCCCGTGAAACTCCATCATCTGTTGCACAGACACAACTCCGGTCCCACACAAATTGATGTCCTTACAAGACTGAGTGGAAGCCAGGGACATGGCGATTGAAGCCACGTCGTCGGTGTGCATGAATTGCAGTTCGCTCGCCGCGTCTAGCCAAACTGGCCCGCCATTGACCACGTCGTAAACCGCATTCTTCTTAAGCCCCGGACCAACCATTCCGCCAAGGCGTAACACCAGCCAGTCAGAAGCCGCGTACTGAACATACCGCTCAGCGTTTAGCTTATGGAAGCCATAACGACTCACCTTGGACAAATCGATGGCGTCTGACTCAGCGTTCCCAACGGGAGTCTCAAAATAGCTGTACACATCGCAGCTTGATAGAAACATGTACTTATCGAATTTGAAGTCGACGCACGACTTCACCACAGACTCAACCGACATCTGAAAGTCAAACAAAGGGTCTTGCGTGGCTAGGGGCTTGCGCGAGTTGCCATTGGCATTAACTAACAGCTCGCATGAGCTGCCTACGAACTGGTCGTAATTCGACCTCGAAAGGCCGACGAACGGCTTTCCTGCCCCCTCACACCACCGGACAAAGGCGCCGCCCACAAAGCCGTTCGCGCCGATCACGTAGATCATAGGCGGATTCCGTCGCTTCGCCCCTCGTAGTTCTTTTCCATCCAGGCAATCGTGTTTCGCAGTCCTTCGCGAATCGGAGTTGGGCAACTTAAGCCCAGCGAATGCAGCTTGGCGACGTCAAAGATCTTCACCATCTGGCCGTCTGGCTTTTCGGTATCCCAAAGAATTTCGCCCTCAAAGCCCATCTCGTCTTTGATGGTCTCGGCAAGATCAGTAATGGCCGTACAAGTTCCAGATGAAATGTTGACCGGATCGCTTGAATCGTAGCCGTCGATAAAGAACGGAAACGTGGCAGCTACATCCTTGGCATAAACGAAATCGCGCTGCGGCGTGCCCGATCCCCACATGGTGATCGCCTTATCGCCCCGGAGTTTGGCCTCGTAGTAGCGCCGCACCATCGCAGGTACGACGTGGGATTCCTTCTCACGGAAGTTGTCGTACTCGCCGTACATGTTTCCTGGGATCATCACCACCGAATTCAAGCCGAACTGCGTTCGGTAAGAACGGCTCGCGACAATGCCCATCTTCTTTGCTGCCGAATAACCCGCGCTTTCTTCCTGAGGATAGCCCTGCCACATCTGAGACTCATCGATCGGCGAAGTTGACTTCGCTGGATACGAGCACCCGCCCATCGTGTAAATCATCTTCTGCACGCCGGTCTCAGCGGCTAGCTGAAAGCCGTGCGTCATCATCAGCGTGTTCTTGTAGAAGAAGTCTGCAGGCAACTCCCGATTAGCGCCTATGCCCCCCGAGTAAGCCGCCAGATGCACAAACACATCCGGCTTGACCTTGTTCATGAACGCACGAGAGGCAGCTAGGTCCATCCAGTCGACGTCCTTCGAAGACGTCGCTAGCA
>JBBQMJ010000325.1:0-4485 GCA_038328815.1 Fimbriimonadales bacterium
CATTGGCTGCACTCGCTGCCGCCTCCTACGCCGTCATCAGGATCGTGGATCGCAAGGCGCCCGGCCCTGCCCTTCTTTTCAATGGGTGGGGAATAAGTCCAATTGGCGAGCAATTATCTGTGGGCGATATGCCCCTTAAGCTCATTCGGTCTCCTGATGGCAAGCAACTAGTGACGACCACGCTAGGATTTCAGGGCGTCCACCTGACGACCATCGACGCCGCAACTCGCAAGATTATTCAAAACCTTGATTTGCAGACTGTCTGGAATGGGATCGCCTTCAGCCCAGATAGCAAGACGCTTTACGTTGGCGGCGGGAATGGCACAACGGTAACGGCTTATGCATACGATGCTGGCCGCCTAACAAAGATTAGCGAGTTCAAGGCGCCAAAGTGGTCCTTCATTTCGGGAATCGCGGTAAGTCCTGACTCCGGACGAATCTATGCCTGCAACGAGGCGTTCAACCAGGTTTACGCCCTTGATCCAGCCACTTTGGCGCTCGTTTCCACGATCAGCACACTGAGCAACCCTCACAGTTGTGCGTTCGGAGAGGATCGTCAGTACCTCTATGTCAGCAACTGGGGCAGCAATAGCGTCACGGTCATCGACACCAAGACTGACACCTCGCTGCGAACCATTCGGGTTGGTGTTAGGCCAAACGACATGGTGCTCGTTCCCGATGGCCGCTTGTTCGTCGCATGCGCCGGAGACAACACGGTCCACGCAATCCAAACCCGAGCCCCTGAACAGGTTGTAGGCGGTCCTACGAGGGCAACGCGGCCTCCGGAAGGCGTTCGCGAAATCTTAAACACGTCTTTAGAGCCGACAAATCTGGAGGGAAGCACGCCGGACGGCCTTGCTGTCACTCCTGACGGGAAGACGCTCTACGTGGCCAATGCGGACAACAACAGCGTGATGGTTGCGGACATCTCCGACCCAAAATCCACGCATATCACGGGATTCATCCCGACCGGCTGGTACCCGGCCTCGGTTGCAGCTTCCGACCAGGAGCTTTATGTTGCCGTCGGCAAAGGCCAACATTCGCGGGCCAACTATCCGGCCAAGGGCAAGGATCAGGAAAAGGGCAGGCAAGGACAAGCTTACGATTACACGGGTAACTGTTTTGAGGGCTACGTCTCCTTCGTGCCAAGGGCCGACGATAAGCGGCTTTCTGATTACACCGCGCTGGTGCGCAAGAACACACCCTTCCACTTGGCGAGCGTGCTCAAAACGGCTGCAAAGAGTGACAGCGTGGTCCCAAGCGCGGTCGGCAAGGGTTCGCCCATTGACCACGTGCTGTACGTGATCATGGAGAATCGAACCTACGACCAAGTCTTCGGCGACATCAAGGAGGGCAACGGCGAGCCGTACCTTTGCATGTACGGCGAGAAAGTCACGCCGAATCGGCACAAGTTAGCCCGGGAATACACGCTCCTGGACAACCTGTACTGCAACGGCGAGGTGAGCTTTGATGGCCACAGTTGGTGCGACGCCGGCATTGCCACTGATGAAATGCAGCGTCAATGGACGTCGGGTTACTCCGACCATGGCGACATTATCAATGGCGACGAGCTGCAAGTTCCAACCGCAGGTTACATTTGGGATTCGGCGCGTCGCCATGGCATGACGGTCAAGACCTATGGCGAAGGGGATGTTGAGTACCTCGGGGGACACGCGGTGCCGATTGACTCCCGAGGAACTTGGATTGGAATTCGCGACAAGGACCGCGTCGATGGTTGGATCAAGGATCTTCACGCCGCCGAAGAAACGGGCAAGCTAGCGAACTTCATGATCATGTCTTTGGGCGAGGATCACACGACTGGGACGCGGCCGGGCTCATTCACGCCTGAGGCGTGCGTCGCGAGCAACGATCAGGCGATTGGCAAGATCGTGGCTGCGGCATCGCGAAGCAAGTATTGGAAATCGATGGCCATCTTCTTTGTCGAAGACGACGCCCAGGATGGCCCCGACCACGTGGACGCCCATCGCACTTTTGCGCTAGTTGTTAGCCCTTGGGTGAAGCGACATCAGGTGGACTCAACGATGTACAGCCAGGTCAGCATTTTGCGCACGATGGAGTTGCTGCTGGGCCTTCCGCCGATGACGCAATACGACGCGGCGGCGATTCCAATGTTCGCCACCTTCGGCAGGCAGGCCACCGGCACTCCTTACGACTTGGCCGCAGCCCAAGTGGACATCATGGCGAAGAACACGGCCAAGACCCCCGGCGCGCAGGAATCGTTGGCAATGGATTTCAGTGGCTATGACCTTGCCCCGGCTGATCGGCTGAATCAGATTCTTTGGGCAGAGGCAAAAGGTGTCAACGTGCCATATCCTGCCTTGCGTCGATCTTATGGGAAAGAATTAGGACGATAGGAGTCTTTGCTCAACAAGCTCTGCCGAAATAAGCACCATGGGCATGCCATTGCCGGGGACCGTACTTGCGCCCACGAAGTAGACGTTCGGATTGGTTTTGCTTCTGTTGTTTGGCCTGAACAGGGCGCTTTGGAAGAGGTCGTGGCTTAGGCCAAAGGCGGCGCCGTACTCAAGGTTTAACGTGTCCCGCCAATCGACGGGGGTGAAGGTTTTCATGCCCTCGACTTTGTCACGGGCAAAGCCTGCTTCCTTCTCCAGCCTTTCGAACACGCTCTCTTGAAGATCGCAGGCGTCCTGGGTCGACCAGGGTCGGTGCAGATTGGGGCAGGGGACCAGGACGTAGAGATTCTCGTGTCCGCTCGGAGCTTTCACCGGATCAGTTCGAGAACTGATTGCCGCGTAAAACGAGGGGTCCTTCGGGAGCGTTAGGTCGGTGAAAACGGCTTGGAGGTTCTCGGCGAAATCGGGTCCGAAGAATACGTTATGGTGCAGCAGGCTGGGGAGCGAACCAGCGTAGTCAATGGACATGAGATAGGCGCTGCAAGAGTAGCGCCGCTTCTTACCTGGGGCTTTCATGAGCTCTCTCTGCGCGTAAGGTAGGTCCGCATTGACTACAATCGCGCTTGCTTCGATGACGTCACCGCCCTTTATCCTGACCGTAGCTCCACTGATCTGCTCAACTTCGGCATTGAGACGGATTTCCGCCCCTCGCTTTTCTGCGAGCCCTGCCATTGCGATGGCTATCTCGGTGACGCCTCCTTTCGGATACCAAATTCCCTCGCCGTACTCCATGTAGGCCAATGTCGCATAGACCCATGGGGCTCGGTAAGGGGACAGGCCGAGGTACATCGTTTGGAAGGAGAACAGCATCCTTAGTCGCGGGTCCTGAAAATAGCGGTCGATGCGTTTCCCCAAGTTGCCAAGCATCCCGTGCTTGATCACTGCCTGAAGTTGCTTCGGTCCGAAGAAGTCTAGGGGTGAATCGAAGTTTCTACGGACGAACATCGGGATGCTGGTGTCGTAAAGATCCTTCAGATCGGCCATCAGGCGATCATAGGCATCGGCCTCGCGGCCACCAGTCATTTCTGTGATCTGTCTTCGCATCCTTTCGCGGTTGGTCGTGCCTTCGATGCGAGATCCATCCGCATAGAAAACTCGGTAGCCAGGGTCGCATAGCGTGAGTTCCAAATGATCGTCCAACTCCTCACCAACATCGGCGAAGAGTTTCCGGAACGGGTCGAGCATCATGACCAGCGTCGGACCGCCGTCAAACTTGCAGCCGTTGACGCTCACCGATCGGTTGCGGCCACCGACTTCGTCGGTCTTTTCCAGAACAATGACCTTCTTGCCACGGTGCGCCAACCGGAGAGCGGTAGCAAGGCCGCCCATGCCTGCTCCCACAATCACGATAGGCCGGTCAACCATCTTGCCCTACCGCCCGATAGCCGGATGAGTGTCAAACGCGAAGCGAGCGCCAATGAGCAAGAGATACATTGTTAAGACGAGCACGGGGATTCTCCAATCTTTGACTTTGACTTGTAGCCCCTGAAGGATGAGGGCAGCAATGAAGACTGTGGTGAACCAACCGACATAGTTCATGAGGGGAATGCGCCCGTCCTCCCATACCCAGTAGCCTCCAGGTCTTGAAATAACCCTTTCCATAAGTGCATCTATCGCGGCCGCCAGTTCTGCCGACGCCAAAGGCCGAACCCACATGCGCTTTAGGTTCGAATTTGCAAGACAAGATGCGCCCGCAATCATGAGCCAAGCGACCGGGAGCAGTGCTGGAAAGTTGTGACCACCGGGCAACCCGAGGTTCGGAGACCAGTTCCCGGTGTAATGGTATCGGCCAAAGGGATAACCGGTGTAGAGCCCCATCAACTCGACAGCGAGCCCGAGGAGCATGACGGCGACAATTCCGGCTACGAGCCGCTTCTTCGATGTCAATTCAAGGGCTGACTCAAACGCCGCAAAGGCACCCAAAATGACGATCCCGGCTGATGCTACGGCCGGTATCGAGCCGGTATCGATGTGAAAGACAGCCGTAACCGCCAGCCCAGCGATCGAAAAAACGACAAGCGCCATATAGGCCACAAGGGCCTTTGTGAGT
>JBBQMJ010000326.1:0-4475 GCA_038328815.1 Fimbriimonadales bacterium
CGACGAGATGACCCGACCTATCTAACGTGAACCCCGCGCCCGTTAAATTCGCGAATTGTCCAGTCATTCCGGGGACGTTATTAAAAAGCGACGATGAGATCGACGTCATTGCCTGGTTAGCGATGGGATCTCCGAACAGCGGTCCACTTTCGAACGTCGACTGGTTGAGGGTACTTTGCGATGCCACATAGTCAACTGTATTGTTGTATGCGGTGACGAAATCACCAATTTTAGACTTGATTGCTGTGTTGTCTTGAACCATCGAAAGGCTCGCCGTTCCCGGCGCGGCAACCGTGCCCTTTAAGAGGGTCAAGGTAGCGCCCGGAATAGCGGTCGTAATCGTGTTGCTTGAACTCGTAAGGTTCAGCGTATCAAGCGAATACTTGGCATCTTGCCCAGCCACGAGCTCCGTCCCATAGCCTTGCTGGAGAACGCCCATGCTCTGGAGGATGTTATTGTTGTCGACAAGGGTCGGCGTTCCAGCAGCTCCAACGATGTCTAACTTGTAGCTCGTTGTGGTTCCGCTCGTAACGGCTCGGACGGTGGCAGTTACGCCCGCGCCAGCCGCATTGATGCTGTTTGCGATGGTCTGCAGGTTGTCGGTTCCATTGATTGTCACGTTGGAGCCGTTAATTTGAATCGTGGATGCGCCAAGGTTTGTATTGCCAAGCAGCGTGCCAATGGAGTCCGTGTTATTCTTGAAATTGGCGCTCGTGAACCCGTTGGTAATTGCTTCCCGGCTGCTAGCTGGGCCAGCAGTTAGACCAAGTGATCCTAGGACCGTGCCGCTGGAATCTGCAAGCTGAGTTCGATTGACTACTCCAGTGTTATTCGATCCGAGCGTAATGAAGGCGC
Source organism: Fimbriimonadales bacterium (assembly GCA_038328815.1). GTDB lineage: Bacteria > Armatimonadota > Fimbriimonadia > Fimbriimonadales > Fimbriimonadaceae > JBBQMJ01. The sequence continues at coordinate 856 of JBBQMJ010000326.1, forward strand.
TCCCCGCGCCACCGTCAACGAGGCTGGCCGTGACGCCGACATTAAGGCCATTGATTCGCTGCGCGATGCTAGTGAGGGTGTCTGTGGCAACCACATTTATCGAGGCGCCGTTGACCACGAAAGTGCCTGTTAGATTAAGAGCGGAAGTGGTGCTCTGCTGCGCGGCCGATGCAATCTTCTCTGCTTGGGCTAGTTGCGTGATCGAAAGCGCATAGCTGCCTGCCGTTGCCGAGGCCGATCCCGTGATCGTCGCAACACTTACGTCGTTGCTGCTGGCTGCAATTGGGTGAAAGGCCGTGCTCGTGTCGAGGGCCGCTGCGGCCGCGCCAAAGGCTGACAGGCGTTGGCCAAACTGTGAATAGACGCTTTGCTTCGTCTGAAGGTCTGTCTGGCGTTGCGTTAGAGCGGTGAGGGGAATTTTTTGAAGCTGGATGAGCTTATCAATAATCCCATTGGTATCGATGTTGCTCGCCAATCCGCCAAATGTAATGCCTGCTACGCTACCGCTACTCATGTTTAAACCTGCCCGCCATCAGAATGATCGGGTCCCAAAGCTCCGCTCAATACCTCTGAAGGGCTTAGGCTGCTGCTAGCAATCCAAAGAGAACCGAGGCTTCTGCAAGCTTTTCTTCGGTCGCTATGCGAAGTTCTTCAAATTCGAGCGTATTTGCGCCCAACCAACTTAGGGCAACTGGATCTACTTTCGCAAGTTTCATGGCCTCCGGCGGACAGTAAATATGTTTCGTGAGATAGTCTCCCACGTGCACAGCCATCTCCATCGGCTCGTCTCCCTCCTCAAAGGGACCTTCGTGGTGGCCAATGATGTTGGCGAGGACCAGCGGAAGTCGCCAAGTTTTGGCCATTTCTTCTCCCACTTGCGAGTGGCTTAATCCAAGGAACGTTACTTCTGCTTCTTCGACCGGGATGCCTCTTTGCTCGGCATAGAGCAGCAGGTCGTCGTAAATCTCTGTGAAATTGCAGAAAAGGAAGAGCCTTCCGATATCGTGAAGCAGGCCGCCGATGAACGCAGTCTCTGCATCCTTGGACGGCAAACCTTTGGTCTTGGCAATGATCTGAGTTGCCGCCGCGCTGCCAAAGGAGTGAAGCCAGAATTGCTTCAGGGTTTCGTGCTGGCGGGCAGTCTTGATCTGCAAGGTGCTGACCGCTCCGACGCTGAGAACGAGGTTTCGAATCTGCTGCATACCAAGGATGACAACTGCCTGGCTGAGGCTAGTTACCTGGCCCGAGAGGCCATAGTAGGCGGAGTTGACAACGCGCAGAACCTTCATCGTTAGGGCCTGGTCGGTGCAGATAAGCTTCTCGACTTGAGCGGCCGACGCATTTGGCTGCTCCGTTTCCAGGAGCACTCGCGTGACAACTGCTGGAAGAGCTGGAAGATCCTTCAGCGCCTTTTCGATTGTTTTCCGCAGAAACCTATTATCAACTGACAAAGTCATTCCCCAACCCCCGTAAACTCGCTTGCAACGGAGTCCACTTTAAATCTTCTTCCTTGTTATCGGTTGATTTTCCCCGTACCCCTAACAGTAATCGCATTTGAGACCGTTAGCAGGGAATTTTCAAGGCAGGTACCCTCTAATCGTGCTGGCAGCGACTACGGAAAGCGAAACCCGACCATCGGCCATCCGTTTGCTCGCCATCGATCTGGATGGAACCCTTCTGGACTACCAGCGCCAGCTGACCCTCGATGGTGCAGCGGCTATTGGCCGGGCTAGGGACTGTGGGGTTGTCGTTGTCCTCGCGAGCGGGAGAATCTTTCCCAGCATGCGCCCTTTTGCCGAGGCCATGGGAATTGTCGGTCCGTTCGTCTGTGCGAATGGCGGACATGTCATTGATGCAACGGGCAACGAACTTGAATTTCACTCGCTTGACCTCAAAGCGAGACGAACGATCATCGATTTTGCCCTGACAAAGGGCCTTCATCTGAATGCCTATACCCGGGACGAGTTGCTATTTCTGCAGGAAACACCATGGTCCCAGGTGTACAGAAGCCGCGTCCGTGCAGTAATTCCGCGAGTTGCTAAGATCGAAGAGCTTCTTTCTGCGTCTATATCTAAGATGATGCTGGTTGGTGAGCCGAAGGAGATGCCGTCGTTGCGTAAAGAGATTGAGCCGACGCTTGATCCAATGTGCGCAAGGATCACGGAATCTGAACCCGAATATCTCGAATTTCTGTCGCCGATAGCCCACAAGGGATCGGGACTGGCGGCCATCGCGCAGTCGATGGGAATCAGAAGAGAGGAGACGGCCGCGATCGGCGACTACCTGAACGATGTTGAAATGCTTGAATGGGCTGGGATTTCTGGGGCGGTTGAAAATGCCGCGCAGGCAACCCGTGAGGTCGCAGACGTCCTTGTCGAGTCTAATGAGAACGGGGGCGTGGCCAGGTTCATTGACTTGTATGTCTTAAGTCGGCAAGAATAGATCGTTCCGTTTTTTTGAAGGAGAATGTAACTAATAATGAGGTTTATAAAATTAGCGCTGGCGATCATGGCCGTTTTAACCACGTCCATGGCATTTGGGAATGGTGTTCTAACCATCATTTCTCCAGTTGAAAATGATGTACTTGGCACGTCAAATACGGTCAGTTTCTCAATCACGGGCGCGGTAAAAGCCGTTACGATTTCGCTAACCCTTACAGGAAACGACGGGAACACCACGGGCACAGTACTTACGCCACCACCGACGGTATTCACCAACGTTGTGGACAACAAGGTCAACGGAACAGTGCCCTTGAACCTTTCAAAGTCGCTGCCAGAAGGCTCTTACGTGCTCCAGGTTACGGCGACCGAAGCGGGAAATACGTATAACACGCCTGCCCCAATTGACGTCACTGTCGTTCTTACTCCTCCGAAATTCTTAGATTTCAGCCCGAACGATGGCCAGTTTGTGAAGGGAGTTGTTCCGATAACGGTTTCCGTCGAGACAGCCCACATCAAGGATTGGCATGTTCAAGTCAACGGCCAGGACATTCCAAACAATACAGGGAATACGACAAATTTCGTCGTGAATTGGGACACCACGAACATTTCAACTGATGGTTCGCAGTCCATTACGGTCACAGTACGGGACTTGGCCAACAACACTGTAACTCAGACTATCAACGTGACGCTTGACCGCCTTGCTCCCACAATTACTATTCAGTATCCGAGGGGAGATACTCCCATCTTGGCTCACTCGAGAATTCCGTTCCTTGTTGATATTCAGGATGCGAGCAGCAATTCAGTCAGTGTCACAGGCGTCGATATAATCCTTGAAACTACGGCGCATGTGTTCATCATGAGGGTCCCCCGCATGAGTTTCACTTCTATTGGAAACAACACGCTTCGATGGACGGGTCGTGCACGTCAACAATTAAAGCTACCACCGCAGTTCATACTTAAGGTCACAGCCGTTGATCGTGCCGGTAATATTGCAGTGCTTCAGCGAGTTACGTTGACCGTTAGTTAGATCAAGAGAAAACAAAATGAAAAGAGCATGGAAGCTTGCCTTCGGAGCCGTAGCTGGCTCGGTATTGTCCGCGTCTGCTCAGGCCCAAGTGCCTGATATGTTGACGTCATTTGACGCGGGCGGTAGCGCACTCGGTATGGGTGGCGCGCTAC
>JBBQMJ010000327.1:0-4469 GCA_038328815.1 Fimbriimonadales bacterium
TGAGTCTCGGGATAGCTTTACCTAGGGTGACGGTGACAGCCACTTGACGGCGATGTAGACGCGAGTTGCCAGCGCTCAACCATTCATACTTGAACCGCCCGGTAGCTAACACGTCCATCCGCCGACCGAGCAATCTGTTCACGGTTACCACCATGGAAGACATGACCACAATTCCGGCAAGCAACAGAGGGAATTTTCCGTGGCCCGGCTGATGATCGAACCCAAACCGATTGTCGCGATCGTCTGGCCGTGAAACCGGAAATATCCGGCGACGATGCTGGCATTCCATGCGCCGCCGGACGCGGTTACGAAGCCAGTGTTCAGACACGGAAAATCCCGGGTAGGAGCAGTCTCCGCCAACGCTCGACTCTACTCACGCGGAAGACGTCGTAAACCTCCTTGAGGTCGGTCGGGATAGCCGATGCTCCGGCAATAATATTGAAGAGGACGTACCACTGAGTACCGAGCAACAGCAGAATGATTGAGCCCGCGCCAAGTCCGCCGCCGATGCGAATTAGGAACATAAGCACGATGGGGAATGAAGCCGTGGCCGGCACCGACGCCGCGACTTGAGCGATAGGTTGGACGAAGGCCGAGAGCCTGGGACGAAGCCCCACTGCGGCTCCCACCGGTACAGTCCAGAGTGCCGCGAGCACCAGCGTGAGCTCGACTGGCAGGAAGGTTGCGCTCGCGCCTGTGGCCTCCACAATCGGAAGCAGGTCGTCTACTTCCATCTGAAGGTCTTCGGCGATCCAGTACAGGTCGTGTTTTCCGTGTCCGTCATTGAGCAGTTCCAGCAAGCCCGCGATTGTGCCACGGCGTGCGTGCGGGAGCATTCGGTAGACCTTAGGGGCGCTCTCGGAATGAGACGGCGGAGAGCACTGAGGATAAGCAAAGCAGCGAGCCGCATGTTACGCATGTTGGGACGGGGAAACGGCGTCGTAATTAGCAAGGTGCGAAAGGGCTAAGAGTTCAAACTTCGCGGAATGGTCCCTCCTGGCCAATTTGGGGCAATAGTGTTCAGCAAGTCGCGTGTGTTGCGGGCCAGGCGGTCCAGCCTCGTTAACGATCAGCACGTCGCTCTCGTCCAAAGCATTTTAAACGGCGGAGCTGCGCTCGTCGGTCTTATCTCCGCTAGAAGGCCGCCGACCGCTTCTGCGCGGACCGCCAACGTATCTCATTTGGGCATCCTCCGGGTGCATTAGTACGGAGCCGTTCAGATACATGCCCACGTCACCGGAGCGGTCGGGTTCGGTCTCAGCGATTCCGGGATCTGGCATAGCTCAAGCCAAAACCGAAAACGTACTTGTCCCTATCGCTGTTCTTGTAAGCGTAGTCGAATGCCTCTGCATATCCTGTCGGGGGCATTCCTACCGACGGCCGCTTGGTCCGCCGGAATCATGATCGGCAGCTTTCCGGCTGGGTTGAACCGGTCATGCACAACATCCAGCAGCGCCTCGGCCTAAATGCCGAAGGTCGCCAGGACCGCCGCGGCGCCGGGCTCCACCTATTTAATGATCCAGATCATGTTGATTACGAGCACTGTCGATTTGGCCGCCTCAATCTGTTTGACTTTGGCGACATCGATACCCGTGAACTTGCCCGGTGCGATGTCCGCGTAATCCTGCTCCGGCCTCTGGTAAACGTCAGGCGGAGCTATACTAACGCGACATCTGCCTGCTCGATCGAGTCCACAACGTGTACTGAGGGCACTTTGCCAAGCAGGGCCTTCAACGCAGTGGTCTGTGTCGGGCTATTTCTAGCGCCGCCCCTTCCTGCCTCACCCTACGGACCCGTTCTTGTCTCCGTGATGGGCAGCAACTTCCTGTCGTTGCGCAACAGGACGATCGATTCCGATGCGCCTCGTTGGCGCGGGCAGCCGATGCGGGTGAATTGGCGACGGCCTGAGCCTTTTCGGGATCGGTGTAGGGATTCTCGAACAACCCCAGTTGGAACATCTCCCTGAGCAAATACGTGACGGACGGGTTGAGGTCCGCTGCATTCAGGAGAGGCTGGTTTACGGCGTCGATGAGTCCCTGCGGGTCCTTGTTGTCGGATAAGAGATTCACGCCGGCCTTGACGAACCGCTCGGGAAGCGAAAGTTTCTCGACGCCAAAAGCATTGGCACCGAGAACGCCGGTGTCAGTGTTCGCGGGACGGGTTTGTGGACCGCCACAATGTCTGCACATGATGGACCCCATAGACCCCATCCGATCGCGAAGGAGCTTGGTCAAGGCGGAGCTAACTCCGGTGTTGCACAAGCGACCTCCCTGAAACCTGAATGACTCACTTAGCTGGCGTAGAACGTAAGCGAGTCCACGAAAACAGGCGGTGGGGAAACTTTCATGGCCGGTCAAAGCAAGAAGCAAAACATGCTGAACGAAGCGTTCGCGGCTGAGTTGCACAAGCGTCCAAAGAGGCGGCTGGACGTATGTTGTCTGGCCTAAGTCAGTGGCGTTCTTTGGAACGTTGTGCCATTACCATTTGCGGCGACACAAAATTATACATTAAATAAATGTCGTGTGCTGCGAAGCACCTGTCACATTTAGCTAGTGTAGTGTCTCACAAATAGATTTACAATGTAGCGGCTCCGGCGCATACTTGCTTTACGATGTGGATGGTGCCAAATGCATTACCGATCACGCCAGAGCAAAGGAAGACATTGGAGGCATGGATTGCGGCTGGCAACTCTCCCCAAAAGGTGGCATTCCGAGCGAGCGTGGTTCTGCTCGCCTCAGACGGTATGGCCAATCGGAAGATTGCGCATCAACTGGGTACCAGCCGTCCCACAGTGATTCTCTGGCGACAACGCTTCGCTGCGGGTGGCCCGGCGGCCTTGGTCAACAATGCCTCCGGCCGTGGCCGTAAGCCGGAAATCCCGGTCGAAAAGATCAAGCAGATCGTCGACGCCACCTTACAGACCAAACCGAGGGCAGCCACGCATTGGAGCGTGCGAACCATGGCGGCAGCACAGGGCATTAGTCCGGCAAGTGTTCAGCGCATCTGGGATGCGCATGGATTGGAACCGCACCGGACGCGGTCTTTCAAACTGTCGCGTGACAAGCGTTTTGTGGAAAAATTGACTGACGTGGTCGGTCTCTATCTCAATCCTCCGGACCAAGCGTTGGTGCTGTGTGTCGATGAGAAGAGCCAAATTCAGGCGTTGGATCGGACGCAACCTGGCTTGCCGATGAAGAAAGGAAGATGCGGGACTATGACTCACGATTACAAACGCCACGGGACGACCACGTTATTTGCCGCGTTGAACGTTCTGGAGGGAACCGTAATCGGGGAGTGCATGCCGCGTCATCGCCATCAGGAGTTTCTCAAATTCTTGCGCAGACTGGATCGCGAGTTCTCGCCCGAATTGGCTCTTCACCTGATCGTAGACAACTACGGAACGCACAAACATGAGAAGGTCAAAAACTGGTTGGCAAAGCATCCTCGATTTCAGCTGCATTTCACGCCTACAAGTTCCTCCTGGCTTAATTTGATCGAGCGCTGGTTCGGGAAACTGACCGAGAAGCGTATTCGACGCGGCACTTTCTATAGCGTTAACGATCTTATAGAGGCCATTGAAGAATATCTGAAAGAGAACAACAAGCACCCCAAACCGTTCATATGGACCGCTACCGTCAAGAAGATTCTCGCCAAGGTCCAGCATTGTAAAGCTATTTTAGAGACAGTACACTAGGGACAAGGGAACCGATGATAGAACAATGAAGCAATTGATCCCTCGCTGAAATTCGTAAGTCTAAAGAAGTGTACGGTAACTGCCGATAGTCTGCAAGAGAGTTGGTTCCTCTGTGAACGTTCGATGTCGCGTGATTGGAACGGTTTGTTCAGCCATAGCGGCGCTACTGGTATCTTGCGCGCCAAGTGTCTTGAAACCCGACGGTCGCGTCCTCATCATCGGCACCGACAATACCTATCCCTATCACTACCTCAATGTTCAAGGGCAGCCGGAGGGAATGGCTGCCGAGATTGTGGGGGAGGCAGCGCGCCGTGCAGGGATTCGTCTCGTGTGGAAACTCAGGCGAGAAGGACCTTCCAAGGCGTTTGAGAAGAAGTCCGTGGACCTCTGGCCGCTTCTATCTGACAATGCCCTTTACAAGACTAAGTTTCACGCCACAGCACCCTATCTGACTAATTCCTACGTAGCTCTGTTTCTAGACTCCACTCTGGCCAAAGCCGAGGGCATGAAGCGCGTTCGTCGAGTAAGCTTGGTCGGATATCCTCTCGCAACACGCTTGACGCGGTCTGCGTTTCCGGGAGCCGCTATGGTGCCCACTCCAGAGAGGCGGCATTCATAGCCCTGTGTCGAGGAGAAGCCGACGCGTTCTTGTCCGAAGCTCGGCCGGCCCAGCATCTTGTACTTAACAGACCTCCAGGTTGCGAGAGCATTTCCTTTTTTACGTACGGGATCAATGCACCGCCTGGCCGTTTGGGAATCGCATCCACAAAAGAGC
>JBBQMJ010000328.1:0-4468 GCA_038328815.1 Fimbriimonadales bacterium
GCCATCACTACGCAAATCACAGCGTAGCGTATCGATTCGGACGCGTGTTCCAAAATAAGCCCGGTTAGAAGGCCTCCAAGCAATGTTCCAACTTGAGACTGAACGGCCATAAATCCGCTGGCAGCGCCGCGTTGATCTTCAGGAATAAGATCTGGAATGATGCCGCTGAAGGATGCTGAAGCGACGTTGTTACCGAACTGCACCAGCATGAAGGCGAAGAAATAGATTCCGATGTTGTGGAGCTTGTAGGCCACGGCCATCATCGCCAAACCAGCTAGGTTGATGACGACGCCAATCGCAATATAGGGCCTTCGCCGACCCCACTTATTGGCGCATCGATCGCTCAACGCGCCTACTAGCAACGGCACGAATAGAGCCACCATAGCGGCGACGCCCGTGATGATCCCGAGCATCTTCGCATAGTTATCTGGGGCAAGCTTCTTGATTTCGCTTGGCAGCATGACAAGAAGGAGCGCGCCCCAAACGAAATTAGATGCGAACCAGAACGAGCTGATCCGCACGTTTTGCCAGAAGCCAATTTGCTGCCCAGCATAAGGCGATTCAACATAAGGAATCTCGTCTGTCAGTGGATGCTCATGGTGGACAGTCGGCTCTGGGTAATCCACGCCGTTCTCAGGCTCACCATCGATTTTAACTTGTTGGTCCATGATTACTGGCTAACCCCGCTTGATACTGGATGGGCTGCAGACTCCACACTTTTTACTGCGTACTCGTAGTCCTCAAGGTAATCAATATCAAAGGTGAATTCGGGCGCCGAATTAATCACAGCCTTGCCACTGCAGCGCAGGAGGGATTCAATCTTTTTCTCGACATCGGCGAGGGTCAGCTGCTTTCGGAGCCACTTAAAAACAAACCCGATTCCCAAAAGCTTCGCCATTCCAAACTTGCTCTTGCGATTCTCGAAGACCTTCTCAATATAGGGCCGCGCGTTTCTAAAGCCTGCGACGTCAACGACATAAATGCACCCGGTCGTCCACACGTCGTCCTTCAACGCGACAAAAGTGGCGTCCGTGCCAGGGAACCGCTGATTAAAGGCCTTTTGGTTCACCAGAGGTACGCAAAAGTCTTTGTCAGCCGGGCAGGAAGCTACGAACTGTTTAATGAGTTCAGGGGTCAGAAAGGGAAGATCGCTCGTAACGATGAGGACCTTGGTCGGCGGGTTGTCGCCTTTGCAAAGGGCCTCCAGTCCGCGGAAAATGTTCTCGGGACCGGTCGAACCTTCCTCTAGAGTCAGAGTGGCGAGCTTGCCACCGGGGCTATTTCTCACTTTCTCGCCCCCGATCACAACCGTTCTATTAACAACTCCGCTAGCCTTTAAAGCCTCCAGAGTCCGCTCAAGGACCGTCTTGCCGTCGATTTCAATAAGAGCTTTGGAGTCCGTGCCAACCTTGGCAGCAAACTCTGCGTCGATCGTGCCGCCGGCAGGAATAATGGCGTCGTAAGTGGTCACCGACTGGCATTATCGCACAGGGATCGAGCAACTCGTTGGGCCTAAATTAGTGAATTAGCCCAATGCCAGCCAATCCCTAACGTGGAGAGTGCGGAAACCGGTAGTCAAGCTAACGGTTTCCGCAAGGGCACCTCGTGGATCTAATTTCGCCGTCGGCGCCTCAAAGCAACAATGCCACCAAAACCCACTATCGCTATGGTGCAAGGTTCTGGAACCGCTTTGAACGGCACCTGGTTGTTTGCAGGCATAAAGCTCATGGTGTAGCCGAAGTGCACCGTTCCCGGACTACCCTGAGACAGCCCTGTTTGCGTATTGTCGGCCACGCTGTTCGACGCGTTTATCTCCATGTAATAGGAGCCAGCTAACAGAACCATCGTGATGGGGCCATTTGAAGTGCTAGATCCACCCTCATCCGGGACACCACCGCCCAAAAAAATATGGTAAGTCGATGTTCCTGCTGGTGTTACCGTCACGGTCGTGTCGGTGGCAACTGTAAAGTTGAATATGTCTTGCAAGGAAATAGATTCACTTGCCGCCGCGTGGTCGGGTAAAGCCGGGTTCCACACGAATCGGCCAATGGAGTTCACCGAATAGAGCGCGGTCGTTGCGCTATTGCTGAAATTGGCGACGGCGGCTCCTGTAATCGAATAGCTAGGCGAGTAATAGGTTCCGATGGCCTGTGCTAAATTGCTCCCACCTGGCAATGGCACAGAGGCATATCCCTGCGACGTCTGCTCGCGGACGTCGCGCCAGTAGTAGTAATAGCCCGTTCGCGGACTTCCGCCCCGCGTCCAAACGTACTTGTCGGCAGTAGCCGAGACCGAGGCGAGTCCCGAGTGACTAAACCCGGAGACAATATTCCCAGCAAAAGCTTGATTACAAGCTAGAAGGCCCAAGGCCAGCAAAAGCAACTTCTTCATTTCCCCTCCAGAAATCAAAAGAATGGATGTGTGACGCCCTGGCGTCAAGTAAAAGTGCGCGAGAGACGCCTCGGTAATACAACTGATATATGAATGTTCGGACGGACTCTACACCGTCAGCTCGGCGCGCTCCGCCTCAATCTGTTCCAGCGCCTTGTCAAAACTCAGCAACATCCGGTCGATCGCCGAAACGGGGTCGCCGGTAAACGGCCAGATGAACGATTCCTTCGTCACATAGCATTCCCGGTTCATTTTGGAAATCAAGGACCAAGCTCGTGGCGGAATCATCGTCCGATCCACAAAGGTCACATTCAATCGCCCGCCCCTGGCGTCCAGCTTGTCAATGCCGCGCTCCCTGGCCCGCATACGCAAAGACATTATCGCGAAGGCGTTTCGAACTGTCTCCGGTAAGTGCCCGTACCGGTCCTCGACCTCAGCCTGAGCCTCGCCCAAAGCCTTCTGATCCCGTGACGACATCATCTGCTGATAGTAATAAAGCCGCTGAGCCTGGTCCTTGATGAAGTTCTCCGGGATCAATGCCACCACCGGCACCTCGAACGCGGGAAGCGGCGTGAGCGAAGCAAGGGGATCTTTCGGCTCGCCCGTCTCCGGATACTCGCCATCCACACTCGTCTTCATGAGCTGAACAGCTTCATTAATGAGCTGCGTGTAAAGCTCATAGCCGACCGCGGCCATCGCTCCATGCTGCTTAGAACCTAAAAGTTCGCCCGCTCCGCGGATCTGAAGGTCGCGGAAGGCAAGGGAATAGCCAGAACCTAAGGTCGAAAACTCTTGCAGAGCCTGCAAGCGCTGCATGGCCGCCGTATTCAAATCCTTGTTTGCCTGATACAGCAGGTAGGCGTAAGCCTGCCTGTCTGAACGACCAACACGGCCTCGCAACTGGTAAAGCTGAGCAAGGCCAAGGCGGTCCGCGTTCTCAACGATCAACGTATTCGCGTTCGCGATGTCGATGCCGTTCTCGATGATCGTCGTCGAAAGCAGAATGTCAATCTCGCCCTTGATGAAGCCGATCATGATCGGCTCAAGTTCCTTCTCTGTCATCTGCCCGTGGCCGACGCCTATCCGAGCCATCGGAGCCAGCTTGCGCAGCTTCTCGGCGACGTGAGCAATGCTCTCGACTCGGTTGTAGACATAGAAAATTTGCCCACCCCTAGCCAGCTCCCTCAAGATCGCCTCGCGGGCGACTTCGGGTGCGTAGGGTCGCACAAAGGTGCGGATAGGCAAACGGCCGGGCGGCGGGTCGTTAATCAAGGACATCTGCCGAATGTCCATCAAGGCCATGCTTAATGTACGCGGAATCGGCGTGGCGCTGAGCGTCAGTACGTCCACTTCCGTGCGGAGCTGCTTCAGCATCTCTTTCTGCTTCACCCCGAACTTCTGCTCCTCGTCGATGATCACTAGGCTCAGGTCTTTGAACTTGACATCCTGGGCAAGCAATGCGTGGGTACCAATGACGATATCGATCTTGCCTGCCTCAAGCTCTTTGTGAATCTCCCGTTTTTCGGCAGCCGATTTAAATCTATTCAGCAAGCCCATCCGAACAGAAAACGGCCCGAGCCGCTCCTCAAAATTCCTGTAATGCTGCTCGGAGAGAATGGTTGTGGGGCACAAAACTGCCACCTGCCGGCCCGCCTGGGCAACCTTAAACGCCGCTCTAATCGCCACCTCGGTCTTGCCGAAACCAACGTCTCCGCAGATCAGCCGGTCCATGGGGTAGCCAATTGTCAGATCGTGTTTGGTTTCCTGGATTGCCGCCATCTGACTAGGCGTTTCCACCCATGGAAAGGTGCCTTCCATTTCTGCCTGCCAGGGAGTATCTGCGCCGAAGGGGCGTCGTTGGACCTTCTTTCGCTGAGCGTATAACTTAACCAGGTCTCTCGCGAAGGCCTTTGCCTCCTCCTTGGCTTTTCCCAGTGTGCGTTGCCACTCGCCTCCTGTGAGCTTGTTGAGCTTGGGGTGTTCATCACCCGGGTTGAGATACTTCTGGATGCGATCCAGTTGATCGGCAGGGACAAAAAGCTTGTCCGGCGCCTGATATTCAATGAATAGAAACTCT
>JBBQMJ010000329.1:0-4465 GCA_038328815.1 Fimbriimonadales bacterium
AAGATGTTCAATATGACTGGCTGGCGGCTGGGATTTGCCCTTGGGAGCGCCGACGCAATCCAGAACCTGCAAAGGCTTAAATCGAACATCGACAGCAAGGCATTCCCGGCCATTGCGGAAGCGGGGGTCCATGCTCTGCTCAATGTCGACAACACCAAGACCTTAGAGATGTACGGTCGTAGGAGGGACTTTCTATGCGATGGCCTGAATGCTATTGGGTGGAAAGTTGACAAGCCTAAGGCTTCTTTTTATGTCTGGGCAAAGGTGCCAAGGAACGATATGACAAGCGCGGAGTTCTGTAATGAGCTTCTTCAGCGAGCCCACGTTCTTGCGATTCCGGGAACTGGTTATGGCTCGGAAGGCGAGGGCTATCTGCGAATGTCGTTAACGTTGCTTGGCGACACTGATGGTGGGCGATTTAGAGAAGCTGTAAGGCGTATAGCGGAATCTGGATTAATCCCAGCGCTGGTCTAAGTTGGATTACGCGGAAGCACTTGCTTATATTGCCTCACTTGAACCGAGAGGTTGGCGGCTGGGTCTGGACCGGATGTACGAGTTCGTGCGTCGAGTGGGCCTAGAAGACAGCCTTGGCGGTCATGAGGGGCCTCAGTTCATCCACGTCGCGGGAACGAACGGCAAGGGTTCGGTCACGGCTTTCCTTCAGAGCATGCTCGTGGAGAGCAAGTATCGCACTGGAGCGTTCTTCAGCCCTTATGTCTTCGACCCTCGGGAAAGAGTTCAGTTCGGACGCGAATCCATTTCCAAAGAAGACCTTGCCGATTTGACCACAATCCTCAAGCCGATCGGAGAGTCGCTTTCGAGTACCGAGTTTGGGGGAGTTACGGAGTTTGAGTTTAAGACCGCTCTAGGGTTCCTCTACTGGAAGGTGAGGACGGCCGAATGGGTCGCTCTGGAAGTTGGGCTTGGCGGTCGGCTGGACGCCACGAACGTCGTCACTCCCCGGGCGAGCGTTATCGTGAGCATTGGCCTAGACCACACGGCGATCCTCGGGGATACGCACGCAAAGATTGCATACGAAAAAGCTGGGGTTATTAAGCCCGGAGTACCTGTGATCGTCGGGGCCCTAAGCCCGGAAGCCATGGCTGTTGTAGCCGATGTCGCGAAGGAAGCTCAGGCGCCTGTTTGGCGATGGAACAAAGAGGTAATTGCCAGACCCGATAAGGTCAATGGCGAGATCATCGTAGAAACGCCTTTGGCAGAGCATCATGGCCTGCTGATCGGCATTCCTGGAGCCTTGCAGGGTCACAACCTTGCTTTGGCTGTAGCGGCAATGGACGCCGCTGGCGCGACGAAAACTCTCCAAGGAATGCAGATCGGGGCCAGAAGGGCCACCATCCCCGGTCGCTTTCAGGTCGTTGAATGGAAGGGAAGGACCATCATCTTGGATGGAGCGCACAACGCTGATGCGGCTGCGGTCCTAAAGGAGTCTCTCTCGCAGTATTTTTGGAGCCGGTCAGAAAGCGACGTAAAATCAAAGCCTCAGGTGATCATGCTCACAGGCATGGTCAGCGGCCACGACGCCGTTAGTTTCTATGCGCCGCTAGCTGGGACGGTCTCAAGCGCCCATATCGTGCCAATCGATTTTCACAGGGCTGTGTCTCCAAATGAGATTGCCGCGCAGATATCAAGCCTGATCTCCTCGACGGCGCACTCGTCTATTGCCGAAGGCTTGGATATCGCGTTGAAAGAATGCGGACCTGAAGACGTGATTGTCGTTACTGGCAGCTTCTACCTAGTCGGAGAAGTGGCCCGCTTCATTGGCCTTACTTGAAATAGGCTTCGCTGTAGGTGCACTCAAGAACGCACTCTTTTACATCGGGTTGGCGCTTAATAATGCCGGAAATGAAGTGGGCTTCCTTCTCAACGCTCACAATGTTCCATTTAGGCATTGCTTTAAGCTTGCCCCTCACGAAGCAAACGCCGTGCATTACGCGAACATCGGCCATGCTGATGTCAACTCCACGCTTTGTAAAAGCGGAGCGAGCGAATTTCGTTGCTCTGACATCATTAATGTCCATGTGGTTCCCTCTGTATTACGGTACGACAAGTAGACGCGATAGGATGCCCTGATATCACCTAAAAATACAAATTGGGACCGCCGACCCAAGGCCGACGGTCCCAATTCTAGCTCATTTACGGGGTGGTTACGTCTTCCGCATCGCCCTCTGGGTCCTCAACGCGGATCTTCTTCTTAGCTGGCTGATCCAGCGGTTGTGCTGGCGCTCCGACGGCGGGAGCGTGTCCATCGCCTTGTGCTGCCGCCATACCGGAGGACATAGACCCTCGCTTCGACCACCAGATGGAAAAGGCCAAGGCGCCAACGGCAATCACCGTAATGGTAATCAGCACGTTGTTGCCGAATGGCCGAATGTAGATGGGTGCAAAGAGCAGGGCAACAAGGTTCATAACCTTGATCAGCGGGTTGAGCGCCGGGCCTGCCGTGTCCTTGAACGGATCGCCTACGGTGTCGCAGACGACGCCAGCCTTGTGGGCTTCGCTGCCTTTACCGCCGTACATGCCGTCCTCAATGAGCTTCTTAGCGTTATCCCACATGCCGCCCGAGTTGGCGAGTAGGACAGCCATTAGCTGGCCGCTAAGAATGGCTCCAGCAAGGAATCCGCCGAGCGCTTCAGCACCCGTTAGATTGAATGCCTCTCCGTTGATGATCGTTTGCGGCTTGCCAATGGAGAATCCAAAGGCAACGGCGACAGGTAGCCCGATCGCGAGGACCGCCGGTCCAATCAACTCCCGCTGAGCGGCGGCAGTAACGATCGCAACGCATCGGCCGTAGTTTGGCTTGCTCGTTCCGGCCATGATCCCGGCATCCTCTCTAAATTGTCGCCGCACTTCGTTGATCAGTTCGAACGCCGAACGTCCGACTGCGTTGATCGTCGAAGCGGAGAACAAGTAAGGGGCAGCGCCACCAATAAGGAGGCCAAGGAAAATCTCTGGGAGGTCAAGCCGGAGCCCAATGCCTTCCAAGTGAGCGGACTCAAGGTAGGAGTGGAACAGCGCAACTGCAGCAACGACTGCGGTCGCAATCGCAAAGCCCTTGGTGAGAGCCTTAGTCGTGTTGCCGGCCGCGTCAAGGCGCTGAACGGCCTTGCTGCCGTATTCGTTGTCGTGCCCTTCGCCGGACATCTCGTACACGCCTTGGGCGTTGTCCGAAATTGGACCAAAGGTATCCATTGCAAGCACGTAGCCGGTCGTCGTCAGAAGGCCGAGGCCAACTAACGCGACTCCGTAGAAGCTAAGGATAAGCGCTTGCGGGAAGAAGAAGATCGGCGCGAGCAAGGCGACGACGATAGAGAAGACCATGAACACACTGGATTCTGCCGCGTAGGCAAATCCTTGAATGATCATAGGTGCCGCACCCGCATTCGAAACGCCAGCAATTTCCTGCACGGGCTTCTTGTGGGTTGATACGTAGTAGTCGGTCAGAGCCTCAATAGCGAACGCCATGAGGAGGCCAAAACCGATTGCCGCGGCAAACATGTACCACGGCACCGTCTCGGCGTGAACGACGGAGACCTGAATCTGCTGAGCGTCAGGCACCGGAGGCTGTGGGCCACCGGCGGAAGACAGCTTCACGATGTTGTTCATCACGTCTGGCGTGACTGCGAAATAGCCAAGCTGCTGAGCGATGGTCCGGATGCTCTCGGGCTTAATAACGTCGCCGTTAATTCCGAAAGCCAATTTGACAAGGTTGCCCTCTTTCTTGAAGTAAAGGTCCGCCTTCCACGGATCTCCAACAACCTCAAACACATTGCCAGGGGGCTGCTGAGACTTAATCTGAGTCACAAGCTTGTCGAGATCATCCCGACGCAAGGGACCTGCGCTGATGTTCTGCTCCATTCTCTGCTCAGGCGCCGCCGGCATACCATTTGCAGCGGGCCTCGCTGGAGTTACAGCAATCTGGTGGATGTGGGCAACAACATAGTCGCCTTTCGAGAAGACATCCTTCACGCTGGCGAATCTCGAGGGATTAGATGCTGCCTGGGCAGGATCGTTAGCAGCCGGATTCTGAACCGCGTAGTTAAGGGCTAGATTCGTGTCGTCGCCGAAGTCTACGATCTGGTACCCGGCCATATCCGGTACTGGCGGCATCGTATCCGGATTTGCCTGGAGCAGACCCTGAACCTGCTGTTCGTCCGTGACTTTGAAGTCCATGCCCTTCAGCTCATCGGAGTCAATGAGGTCCTTTGCGGTGACTTCGTAGGGTTGTTTCTTCTGCCGAAGCGCAATCTTTGTTCGGGCATCTCGAATCGAAGTGATTTGGTCCTTCACGAATTTCTGCGTTGAAACCAGTTGGCGCGTGACGATTGGAGGATTAGAAACCGATGCCTTCATTCCGCCCATCATGTAGTAGGCAAGGCCTATGGTAGCTGCAAAAGCAACGATGGCCGACTTATAGAAGCCAACACGGATCGCCTTTAGCGGATCC
>JBBQMJ010000330.1:0-4456 GCA_038328815.1 Fimbriimonadales bacterium
AGGCAGTCGCGGAGGTTCTGGCGTATGTGTACAAGACCCTCAAGCGAGTTCGCAAATGAGATCATATCTCTCTGATATGACATCGACTTGCGAAAACTGACTTACAATGAAACTGATGGAACAAGGCAATCCACCTGGAAACCTCGTCCAAGGCTGAAGCTCGGAACAGCCTTGGTATAAAACCAAACATACTCGCCGTAGGCGAGTTAGACATAGCCTCCCAGCCAATTGCAGGGAGGCTTTCTCGTTTTTGTATTGGGTTAAATCTTAGCACCCGATACCCAAACCAAATACCTAATACCTGCGCTCCGGCGCTTGTCCGTCGTATCATACAACCGTGAACCCTTCGGAGCAGACTTCGCTTGATCGATATCTGGTGAATAATGGCCAGCGTCTGCTTGGGCAGCCGACATCTCAGGCGTCCGTGAAGTTCCAAGTTGCCTTCGGAGCTGTTTTTACTGGTGTCAGCTTGCTTGCAATGCCTTTGTCCTTCATATATGGATGGCAGGTTTTCGCGGCCATGCTGGGGCCGTTAATCGCAGGTGTGGCGAATTTGATTGTGGGCCTTTCGTTGCAGAAGAAAATGAACAGCAATGCCAACGAGCGAAGGGCGATTCTGTCGCCAGAGGCGCGATTACTCCTTGCGACCACCCTCAAGCAGATGGGTGGGTGGCGCATGGCCTGGTCGCAGCAAAGCGTCGGGTGGCAGCAATTTGGCCAGACGCCGGACTACTCCACACTACCTAGCAGCTGGGGGTCCAGTGCACAGCCTACGTTTCGTTCATGCAAAGAGATATTGAACGAGCGCGCCTTCTGCCTATTGGACGAAGCAGCTCGTGAATGCAACCGAATCCAGGCTTGCGTTACCGGAACGAAGAACCAAGCGGTGCAAAAGCGTACGGTTGACTTAGCGGGAGCTGCCGATGAAGGCATGGCGCAGGTGCTACAGCAGGCGTCCCTCCTTGATCGCTTTCCGGAAAGCGGGTCCGCAGTTGAAGCGAGCGCCCGTCAGCAAATCGAATCCTTACGCGAGATTGCCGAACGACTGGAAGCGCTTCACGTTCGCGAGCCGTTGCTCACGGAGCGAATGGGTTCATCCAGTGCGGTTGACCGCGTCCTGGACGATTTACGCTTGGAAAGCCTTGCCAGACAAGAGCTTTCCGGCGATGGCCAGTCCACTGAAGAGCACCACAACGCTTGACGGCGATAGGTCCTTTCGCAAGCCCTTATTCGGAAGCCATTGTATATTAAAGGTACATGGGTGACCGATTTACAAGAAGCTGGGTTGTTGCCAAAGAGAGCTGGGCAGTGCTGCGAAGCAACCCGTCGCTCAGCATCTTTCCCGTCCTCGCCGCGCTATTCACAATTATCGCTTCAACGCCATTTGTAATCGCGATCGCCGTGAGTTCGGGGATGCAGGATAAGCATCCGGTTTTTGGCCCACTACACTACGCCCTGACATTCGGGATGTACTTTCTGAATTATCTGATCGTGATTTACTTCAACTCGGCCTTGGTAGCTTGTGCCCATGCTAGCCTGCAGGGCCAGCCGACGAGCCTGAACTACGGCATGCACCAGGCCAATCAGCGCCTACCGCAAATCGTTGGTTGGGCGCTTATTGCTTCAACGGTCGGCACCATTCTACGCGCGATCTCAGAGCGGTCAGGGCTGGTCGGAGCGATCGTTTCTGGCATCGTTGGCTTAGTTTGGAACGTCGCCGTTTTCTTTGTCCTTCCCCTACTGGTTATCGAGAAGAAAGGGCCTGTGGTCGCTCTCAAAGAGTCGGCGAAGATGCTGAAACAGACTTGGGGCGAGCGGATCATTCTGGGTGCGGGCATGGGCACGGTAACCGTACTGTTTGCGCTGGTTGGGCTCATTCCAGTAAGTGTCGGAATTGCATGTTTCATTGCGGGCCACCCGGCTCTTGGTCTTGCGGCTCTTGGTGTGGCGGTCCTGTATTGGATCCTGCTGACCGTCGTTGTGAGCAGCCTGAGCATGATTTTTCAGACTGCGCTTTTTATGTACTGCCGTACGGGTCAGGCGCCTGCTGGATTCTCCAACGAGTCCGTCCAGTCCGCGTTTCGCGAGAAGCCGGCGTCCAAGTTCTTCGGCAGGTGATTGCGGGCTTGGTGTAGTCGCAGGATGGTTTGTACCTGCGTCCGTATGACCACGTGTCTATCGGTAACAATTTCGGGTAAGCATTGAGGCATGCCTCTCTGCTTGCTCGCCGCCGCACTTCTAGCCCAGACTTCCGCGCCAATACCTATCACTGAGGCGCTTATGATCGGCGGCGTCGTGAAAGGCGGCAGGTTGCCCGTACCCCAGGACGCCATTCAATCGGCTCTGGCCGCCGACACCTGGAAAGCGCCGAAGCTAGGTGAATTGGTTCTGGGGCCCGACACCAAGACTCACGCCTGGGAATCGGGCAAGGTGAACAAGGAGGGCTGGTTCGAATCGGACGACCTTGACGGTGGCTACGTCTTCGCGACCTACGACAGCCCACGACGACAGGTGATGCTCCTAAACGCGCAGGGGCACTCGGTTGTGTATGTAGACGGGACGGTCCGAGCTGGCGATCCCTATCAATTTGGTTACGTTAAGTCGCCAGTTGTCATGGAGCAGGGCCATAACGAGCTGCTATTTGCATGTAGCCGCGGGCGGCTGAAAGCCGTGCTGGAATCTCCCAAGAAGCCGGTCTTCCTAGACGCGAGCGACGCGACGCTTCCCGATGTCATTTCGAACGAGGAAGTCTATCGCGGGGCGATCTTGCTCGTGAACGCTACCGAGGACACAATCGCCGCGCCTGCCCTACGCGTGAAGGATTCGCGCGAAAAGAGTGGTTGGGCTTGGTTCAAGCTGCGCTCCGTCCCGCCACTCAGCACCACTAAGGTGGCGTTTGGCTTCACAATTCCGGATCTCAAAAGGAACATCGTCCATGTCGAGTTGCTAAGCCCAGATGGCAAAACGGCTGCCGATAGCCTCGACATCAAGGTTGAGGTCAAGACGCCCCTTCAGGTCCATAAGGTGACCTTCCTCAGCCAGATCGATGGCAGTGTGCAGTATTACGGCGTCAATCCGGCCCAGAAGCCGAGTCCGACCAACATGCTGGTCTTGAGCCTTCATGGCGCTAGTGTGGAGGCCATTGGGCAGGCGGCGGCTTATGGCCCCAAGGATTGGGCGACAATTGTCGCACCAACCAACCGCCGTCCTTACGGGTTTGACTGGGAGGATTGGGGTCGGTTGGATGCCATGGAAGTACTTGCCGAAGCAGGGAAGACCATTCCGCATGATCCGAGGCGGACGGTCCTAACTGGCCATTCTATGGGCGGGCACGGCACTTGGCAGATTGGGACTACTTTTCCTGACCGATTTGCCGCGATTGGTGCTAGCGCGGGCTGGATAAGCTTCGCCTCGTACGGCGGCGGCTATAAGCTTGGCGAGAATCCAACACCTATCGAGAGCTTGATGCTTCAGGCCACAAACGCAAGCAACACCCTCAACCAGGTTCGAAATCTTGGCCCGCTGGGCGTCTACATCCTTCACGGCGATAAAGACGACAACGTCCCTGTGACCGAAGCACGCACGATGCGAGACACGCTTGCCGGCTTCCATCATTCGTTTACATTGTTTGAGCAACCCGGGGCGGGGCACTGGTGGTCAAATACGGACGAACCAGGTGCGGCTTGTGTTGACTGGGCGCCGATGTTCGATATGTTTGCTTCGCGCCGGATTCCCGCGATGAGCGAGGTGCGGGATGTGGAGTTCCACACGGCGTCGCCGAACGTTTCAGCGAAGGACCAGTGGCTAACGATTGTTCAGCAGCAACGCCAGTTTGAGCCGAGTTCGGCGACGATTCACTTGGACCGGAGTCTACGGCGGTTCAAGGGGACGACGAATAATGTTCAAATGCTGTTCTTAGATGTCGCGGGCGCCTTGGATCGTCAAATCCCGTTCGGGTCTAAGACTGAGCAGATCACTGTCGATATTGACGGACAGTTATTGAAGAACGTCGAGGTTTGGGACGGGAAGGTCTGGCTGGACCGTGAAACACGGTGGCTTGGCCGCGGCTCATGGAGGGAGGGTCCTCCCTATAACAGTCGAACCTACGAGGCAGACAGTCATCTCTTGACGTTGCAGCCGATCAAGAGCCCCGAACGAGGGAGCGGCTTCAAGAATGCCTTGCGCCACAACTTTGTAATCGTCTACGGGACCAAAGGTTCACCGGAGGAGAATGCATGGATGCTGAACAAGGCTCGCTTTGATTCCGAATCGTTTTGGTACAGGGGCAATGCGTCTATCCCCGTGATCGCTGATAAAGATTTCGACCTTAAGATGGCGAAGACTCACGATGTTCTTGTCATTGGAAACTCCAATATAAATTCTGTCTTTAGCGCTATCGGCCGCGGATACATAGCGGTATGGCCAGGAGAGATTAAGGTCGGAGACAAGGAATATT
>JBBQMJ010000331.1:0-4455 GCA_038328815.1 Fimbriimonadales bacterium
CAGGAATACGGCCGACACCGAAAGTGTTCTGCTCATGTGTGTAAGCATCCGCCCGCCTCTGATCCCAACCATCTCCGCCCAGTTTGTTATAGAAGAACGGGAAAACGGGATTGTGCTTCCAAAGCTCGTTGCGGACGTACCAAGGCGAGGCAGTGGCCATAGCGGTAACGCCAAGGAGCACAGCCAGTTGAACGCCCCGGGAGGGACCTGCTTTGTCAGGTCCCCCGGAATTCTTGATAAGCGCCCTTGCGATGGCACCGACACCAATAATCGCCGCCACCGCAAAAATAGTCTGCAGCCCCGTATACTTGCTCCCCGCCGCCAAACTCAAGAAGATCGCCGAGAGCCAAAACCATCTCTTCTCATCCAGATTCGCAAGAAGCTTCGCACCGAAGTAAATCCCCAATCCCGCATAGAGCCCATGAGCAACATCAATGTAGGCCGTACCGGACTCCCACACGATGAGCGGCACCGAAGCAACGCCAAGCCCGCTCCACCAACCAGCCCACCTTCCATACTCCTGGCGACCCAATCCGAAGGCAGCAAGCAGCCCATAGAATAGGAACTCCACGCTAAACGCCTTAGCGCCCGACTGGCCCCCCCATTGCAGACCCCACAAATACAGGTTGTCGACCGCCTGCGGAAAATTGCTGTGGTGAATATATGTGATCGGATGGATTTGGCCGTCGGTAATCCAGATTTTGGGGACGGCTAAATGGTAGGCCAAGGTATCCCAGTCCGTCATCGTCGATGGGGCCAACGTGCCAATGATCGCGATCAACATCGCCGCGCAGAAAACAAGAAGGAAACCCAACTCGGCGCCTTTGGGAAGCTCAAACTTAAAAGCAACGGCGTCCCGAACCACGAACCCGATTCCAACGACGCCAAGTAATCCCACGATGTAAAGGCCAAAATGCGTGCCGCCAGGAAGAAGTCCAATAAAGAGGGACAAAGTTCCCACGGCACCCAGCCCGACCAATCCTGACAAGCCATAGGCAGCGGCGGGGTCAATAGCCACCAGCCAACGTCCAACCAAGAACCTCCCTAACCCGGCGCAGCCAAGGCTGAATAGGAGTGTAATGAGAAGGCCAACCATCGGCAAAAGTATAGCGGGTGCTGGGGCCCAACTGCCTCCAGGTAGCATTCACCTCGTGCGACGCTACTGGACCATCTACCGCACGTTCTTCGTCAACTCGTTCGCCCGCGAGCTGGAATTCCGTGCAAACTTCTTCGCGAAAGTTGCACAGAACATCGTCTGGATATTCTTCTTTCTGCTGATCCTGCTTGTCATCTACCGAAATACAAACAGCGTCGCCGGATGGAGCAGGGGCGATGCGTTCATCCTTTCCGCCACTTGCTTCCTAATGAACGCCTTCTCTCAGGCGCTCTTCTTCTCACTCATGGAAATCCCGTCACAAGTCAGGCTGGGCACACTGGATTTTGTGATAACTAAGCCGATTGACACCCAATTCTGGGTGTCCACAAGGCGATTCAATTTCGATCAAGTTGGCACACTGATCGCTGGTGTCGTCATGGTCACAATCGGCGTCATCAGCACTGGCTTACATCCAGACACCCTGCAGTGGGCGGCCTATCTAGTTCTAATAGCCTGCTCGCTCGCGATCTTCTATTCCTTCCAGCTCTTCCTAATGACAACCGGAATCTGGCTTGTCCGAGTAGACAATCTCTGGGTGCTGGGTGAGTCGGTCATGCAGGTGTCCCGCTTCCCCCTGGATATTTACGAAGGTGGCATCCAAAGGTTCTTCACCTTCATGCTCCCTCTCGCCTTCATAGCCACGATCCCAGCCAAGCAGCTAGTGAAAGGATTCGACTTGCAAATGATGCTGCTGGGCGTCCTATGGGCCGCGGTAGCCCTAATCGCTACAAGAGCTTTCTGGCAATTCGCCATGAGGCACTATACGAGTGCGAGTAGTTGAGGGAGGGCCGAAGGAATAAAGTTTCAAAGGAATAGAGGAATAAGGAAACGAGAGGAACAATTTTTCTTCCGAGTTCCCTATTCCCTATTCCTAATTCCTAATTCCCCTCACTCGGGCCTGTCCAACTCCGCATCAATCTGCAGACTGATTTCCTTGCCAACCAATACGCCACCTGTCTCCAACGCTTGGTTGTAAACCATGCCAAAGTCCTCTCGGTTGATAACGCCAGTCGCGCTGACGCCGATTTTGTAGCCACCCATAGGGCTCTTGACCTCGGGGCTAACTTCAGCTTTCAAGGTAAGCGGCTTGGTTACGCCGTGCATGGTGATATCGCCGGTAATCTCAAACTCTCCGTCGCCAAGAGATTTCACTTTCGTCGACCTGAACGTGATCGTGGGGAATTGCTCAGCATCGAAGAAGTCGGCGCTCTTCAAATGAGTGTCCCGCTGATCTTGATTCGTGGAGATGCTCGCAACTCCAATGCTCACGTCAGCGACCGTCGCATCAGGGTTACCTGGGTCGTATGACACGGTGCCTGTAATGTCATGGAGTTCGCCGTGAACCTTGGAAATCATTAGGTGCCGGACGGAGAATCGTGCGGTCGAGTGGTATTCGTCAATCTTGTAGGTATGGGTCTTCGTCAAAGTTGCGTCGCTCATTTTGTTTCCTGTGGGACTCTGTCCCGCTTGAAGAAGTTCTACGCTATGTGCTCTATAGCGGTTAGCAATACTTTTCGACACATTTTATGTAGCGCATTGGCGTAGAATGTGTTAACAATGAGCGAACCCAACGAAGAGCCCGAGAGCAGCGGCACCTGTGGATCGGCCAACCTGATCCGCGGCGTCCTGCTGCTCCAGGAAAAGTGGGTAATGCTCATCGTCCACCAGCTCCTAGCAGGTCCCGCAGGCTTCAACGAGCTCAGCCGCAAGGCCGAAGGTGTCAACGTCACGACCCTCTCCCAACGCCTTGCGATGCTCGAATGCGCCGGCGTCGTTGTAAAAACAGTCCACTCGACGATGCCGCCAAGGACTAGCTACGAGCTAACGAAGGCTGGCCTTGCACTTAAGCCAGTGTTAGATAGCATCGAGAATTGGAGCCGCGAGAACCTAGCCCAGAAGTGAGGGGAAGCAGATGAACTTGAACTTCTCCACTTGCCGCTTTGGCGGGAGGAGGAGATGTCGCGAATGCGCCAGAGGAGGTTCCGGTGCCCAATAATCGGCAGGTAAAGCTTTCCGGAGTTACCTCCTCCGTCACGCCAGAGCGTGACACCCCCTCCTCTCGCGACACGGAGTCGCTCCAAGAGGAGGAGTTTGGTCTTCCGTCTTCGCCCCCTATTTCCTATTCCTAGTTCCCTGCTCCCTTTCTAACTAGAAATCCCTTCCAGTCCCAGTCCCAACAGGCTGGCCGCGTTGGCCTAGGCCGAAGAGCGAGTTGAACGGCAGGGCCTTTATCCGGATGAAGAAGATAATCTGACGGCCTGGGTTGAACCCGTAGCCAGTATCCAGCACCTGCAAAATCGCCTCGGCGCAGTGGAGGTCGTACACGACGCCGTACTGCTGCGTTTGGAACTGCTTCAGATAACCGTTGTATTCAAGCCTAACGTCCGCGCTCACTCGACCCCATCGCAGCGCCGTGATATAGGCGTTCGCGTTGCCCATCGTCTCGCGCACGGCGTCGTACCGGAGGCCAAAGGCAACAAAGGTCGGCCCACTCTTATAGCCAATATCAGCTCGGATGTTGCTCCAGCCCCGTTGAAACGTGTCGTAAGTCGAAAGCGTGCGGATACTCAGGTTCTTCCGAGGCTGATATTCGGCTCTGACGCCGAGGCTTTGCCAGGCCGTGTCATGGGTTAGCAATTGCGTGAAATCGTAGCCGCTCTGGGCGCCAAGCAGCACCGTACGTAAAGGCCTAACGCTTACGTCCGCCGTTGCCTGGTCCGTTCTACCCGTGCGATCCATTGCAAGAGGGGCAAATCCCTCTGGACGAAGCAGGTTGTAATTAAAGTGGAATGCCGTGTCTTTGCCGAGACGATAGGCGTACTGGCTGTCCCAGCCAAGCACGAACTGCGCCGTGTTATCCGAATACATCCCCTGCCTAAACCGCCCGTCAACACTCAAGGAAGAGCGCCGTTGCCCGCTATCAGCCTTGTTGAAGTTGAAATCAAAAATTGAACGTTCAATATGCCCCTGTCTAACCGGGTCCGTGAATTGGCCCGTGGACAATGAAGTGGTGAAGGGCAGAGCCGACTGCACCCTTGCGCCAAATAATCGGCGCGCGTCTGAGGTTAACGAAAGCACCGGCGTTTGATCAGAGCTGTTGAAGAAGTTGCTCGTATCGCCAATTGGAATTGCACGCTGGTAGCGAAGCTCAGCGGTTGCCCGAGCTAAATCGTCCTTTAGATCCGTGGTCACCGAAAGTTGTTGGCGAGTCACACCGGGATTGTCGGCGATGACAGTATCGTAACGCGACCAGTTCACCTGAAGGCTGGACCGAAATTTTGTGCTCAGGCTTCGATCAT
>JBBQMJ010000332.1:0-4453 GCA_038328815.1 Fimbriimonadales bacterium
TGGTATGAGCGATGAGATTAAGCAGAAGCTCTTTGCGCCGTTCTTTACGACGAAGGTCCAAGGCGCGGGTCTGGGTCTTAGCAACGTCAGCAAGATTCTGCACGCCCATGGAGCCCGAATCCAAGTGAATTCCGAACCAGGTGCAGGTAGCACCTTTGAAGTCAAGTTTAGCGAGGTTGCAGTTTGAGCGAAAAGCCGCGATTATTGATTGTTGATGATGAACCGAACATTAGGCGCATCCTACAGGTGGCCTTTGAGAAGGAAGGCTATGTTGTAACCACGGCCGAAGATGCGCATCAGGCCGCGAAGGCCATTGAGACTGTCGGGACTGATTGTGTTCTCACGGACGTCACGATGCCCGGCAAGACCGGCTATCAGCTGCTTCGCGAAATCAAGGATTCGCATGCCAATATCCCGGTGATCGTGATGACAGCCTTTGGCACGATTCCACAGGCCATTCAGGCAATCCGCGACGGCGCCCATGAATTCGTTACTAAACCTTTCGATTTAGACTCGCTTAAGAAGATCGTAGCTAGCGCCTTGACCACCAAGGAGACATCCTCGAGAGCCCCAAAGAAACCAGCCGGGGCGCCCTTCATCGCGGAGTCACCAGCCATGAAGGCTGTGCTGGAAATGGTGCAGCAGGTTGCCTCGTCAAGAGCCACGGTTCTCATTACCGGCGAGAGTGGCGTTGGCAAAGAAGTTGTCGCCAAGGCACTCCACACGCTGTCCTCTCGAGCTAAGAAGGCATTTGTTGCCGTCTCGTGCGCCGCACTTCCTGAAACGCTGCTTGAAAGCGAACTCTTTGGCTACGAAAAGGGCGCATTTACGGGTGCGCAGGCGTCCAAGGCTGGCCGTTTCGAATTGGCAAACGAAGGAACCCTTTTCCTCGATGAAATCGGCGACATTCCTGCCAGCGTCCAAGTGAAAATGCTGCGTGTTCTGCAGGAAAGAGAGTTCGAGCGCCTGGGTGCAAGCAAGCCGACAAAGGTAGATGTCCGCCTGATCACCGCCACAAACCGCGACCTTCATGAAATGGTCGCCGCAGGCACTTTCCGCCTTGACCTCCTCTACCGACTTCAGGTTGTCGAAATAGAGATTCCGCCGCTTCGTGAAAGGAAGGAAGACATCCTTCCCCTCGCCTATCACTTTCTTTCGAAATACGCTTCGGAGAACGATCGCAACGGCCTTAGCTTAAGCGACGACGCGGTCAAGGCGTTGCTCGCCTACTCGTGGCCAGGGAACGTCAGAGAGCTTGAAAACTCCATGGAGAGAGCCGTCGTGCTCGCCGATGAAAAGCTCAAAGTGATTCTTCGCACGCATCTGCCTTCAGTCATCTTGAAGGCGGCTTAGTGCTAACACAAATGGTCGCTTCGCGAGTAGGCGGGGGTTGGCTCTTACCCCGTTCCGGGTCTCCCTTCGCGCCGAACTAGCAACATGGCTCGTAGCTGCAAGCCCAATTTAAGTTGTCTCATTGCATCAAACTTAGTTGGGACTGTCATCTCGAACTCCGTGTGTGGGATCTAGCTGGATGCGATATTTGCTGCTGGGTACGGGGCCTAATTCCAATTAGCTCTGACGCCAAGATTCCTCAGAGAGAGTTCGGAATGACAACTCCTCCTCACTACAAGGCCTTCCGCAAATAAGAAGCCTCTCAGGTCCCGGGTACCGGGAATTGCCGGGAACGGAATGGGTCCAGAAGTTGTCTTTGTATAGTGTCGCAACTGCGCGGCCTTATACAAAATGGGAAGGCTTTGAGTACTCCCGTGAAACAATGACAACCCTCAAGATGACCAAATACGACCAGGCACGCTTCAACCAGTTGATGCAGGCGTCTTACCGCAAGGTCTACAACATGGCCTTCCGGCTCGCGGGCAACCGACCGGATGCGGAAGACCTCACTCAAGAGGCGTTCTTCCGTGCTTATCGAAGCTTTGACGACTATCAGGGCGATCGACCGTTCGAAAACTGGATTTTCCGAATCGTTACTCGTCTGTTCCTTGACATGCTCCGGGCGAGACGGCGCCGGGTAAAGTCCGTCTCCTACGACGCCCCGCTTCAGCGAGAAGGCTCCGATGAGAATCTCTATTTCGACATGGCGGACAGCAACCTTAGCCCTGAGCAAGAAGTGCTAGGTGGCGCGTTTAGCGAGGAAGTTCAGAACACGCTCAACTCGCTCACACCTGAGCAGAGGTTGCTGGTCACCCTCGCGGACATCGAAGGGATGCCCTACCGGGACATTGCCCAGATTCTGGATAAGCCAGTGGGAACGATTCGATCGCGACTGCACCGTACCCACAAGCTAATCCGGGTACGACTTGAGCAGTATCGACGGGAGTCGCAAGGTGCGCCCTCAACCCGCTTTCGTCTGGCCCCCGGCTAGGCTTCATCCCAACGGAAACGGGCGATAGCGATGCCGGAGAATACAACGGCAAAGCCCAACAACGCGGCAACTGATGGCCAAATTGTTGATAGTGCCCCGCCCCGCCATGTCATTTGATTGACGCCATCGATCGCATATCTGGTGGGGATCGCAAGGCCAGCAGTTTGCATCCACTTGGGCATCATCCAGGCAGGGAACCAAGCGCCACCCAGCATGGACATTAATAGGACAGCGAGTATGGAAAGCCCTCGGCTCTGTTGCTCGCTGCGGCCAAGGGCGCCCACGAACAGCCCAAATCCGCCAGCCATGAGGCTTGTGGCGACGCAGACAATCAGCAGTCCCAGCGCGCTTCCTTCGATCCGGAAATGAAACACCGCTATGCCGAAGGCGAGGACTACGAATAGCTCAAACAGGCCAATGATCGCTGCGCTCAAGCCCCGCCCGTACAGTAGCGCGCCGCCGGAAACAGGGGCCGCACGAAGGCGCTTCCAAATTCCTAGCCGCTTGTCCCGCATCACGCTCATTCCGGCGTCGATCGCCCAAAAGAGAATGCCCTGGATGGCCATTCCGGCAAAGATATTCGCCATGGCCGAGGTCGAAGCCTCTTGGTCGGAAGACGCCTCTTGAGGCTTGACGGTTAGCTTAAATGGCAAGCGCTCTTCCTGACCTGAGGCTCCAAACGCTTGCGAGTAAAGGGTCTTGGAAACAACCTGCATCAGCAGCCCGCGGACGGCTTGCAGATCGATTGTGTGAGAAGGGTCGTTGGCGATGACCAACTCTGGCTGTTCGCCGCCTGCTGTCGCAGCAACACCCTCTTTCCCGAACCCTTCAGGGATGATGATGGCAAGGCTGAACTTGCCTCGTTTCACCGAAGCAAGGGCGTCAGCTTCGTTGGAGATCGTCGGCTCTACCGATTTACCTTCCTTGAGGTTCGCAATCAGAGCCGCACTCACGTCCGAGTGGTCCTTGTCGACCACCAGTACCGGAATCGACTGCGGTCCCGAACTTCCCGCGCCGCCCATTACCAAGCTCATGAGCGAGGCGATCATGATCGGAACGGCAAACGAAATCAACATGGCCTTTCGATCAGAGGCGAAGAGCTTCAGGTCTTTGAGAATGAGTGCCCAGAGTTTGTTTAGCATGTTAATCCCTCAACGTCCTGCCCGTGATCTGAAGGAAGACCTCTTCGAGACTCGCCTTCGCGGACGCCAGCCCCGTGATCTTTAAGCCCTGAGAACGTGCCACCTCTATCACAGCAGTCGAGGCCGTGCCGATATCGTCGACGGTGAGATGCAGAGTGTGCTCCTTAACTTCAATATGTGTGATTGCAGAACTCCGTTCAAGCGCTCTAATTAGCTCTCCTGAAGTATCCGGCAACGTCTCAAAATCGACGGTCATCGCGTTTTGTGCCGGCAATAGCTTGTGAAGGTCTTCCAAATTGTCTTCAGCCACGACCTTCCCGTGATCCATGATCGCTACTCGATCGCAAAGCTTCTCGACCTCCTCCATGTAGTGGGTCGTGTAGAGAATGGTCTTGCCACGGGCTTGCAGGCTCTTTAGGCTCTCGAAAATCGAGTTACGGCTCTGCGGGTCGACGCCAACAGTTGGCTCGTCCAAGACCAGAAATGCGGGGTCGTGCAAGAGCGCAACGGCGATGTTTAGCCGCCGCTTCATTCCGCCCGAATACTTCTTAACCGCCTCGCTTGCCCTGTCCTGAAGTCCCACCAAGTCAAGGGCGGCATCGGCGCTCGCTTGAAGTTTTTTGCCACCTAGTCCGTAGAGCGTCGCAAAAAATCTGAGGTTGTCAATGGCGGAAAGGTCCTCGTAAAGAGCCAGATCCTGCGGCACGTAGCCAATCAACATTCGCGCGGCGAAAGGATCTTTCCCCATGTCGATGCCGCCAATATTGACCGTTCCTGCATCACAAGGCAGAATTCCGACGATCATCGAAATACAGGTGGTCTTTCCGGCGCCGTTGGGGCCAAGGAGGCCAAAGCAGCAACCTTCCGGTATGGAGAAGCTAACGTTGTCAACCGCTTTGGCGGCGCCGAAGCTCTTACTCAGTCCCTG
>JBBQMJ010000333.1:0-4446 GCA_038328815.1 Fimbriimonadales bacterium
TTGATCAAGCAAGGCAACGCCTACGAGACCCCAACCGGCGTGTACTTCAGCGTCGAGAGCTTTAAAGACTACGGCAAGCTCAGCGGCAACAAAGACCAGGACAACCTAAAGCGGGAGGTTCGCAACGTCGTGTCAGACGACAACAAGCGACACCCCGCCGATTTCGCCCTTTGGAAGAAGGACGACAAACACCTGATGCAGTGGTACTCGCCCTTCGGCTGGGGATTCCCTGGGTGGCACATCGAGTGCTCCGTCATGGCACGTGCATACCTTGGCGACACAATTGACCTGCACGCCGGCGGAGAGGACAACATCTTCCCGCATCACGAGTGCGAAATCGCCCAATCCGAGAGCCTCACCGGCAAGCCCTTTTCCAATCACTGGATCCACACCCGCTGGCTTCAGGTGGAAGGTGAAAAGATGGCAAAGAGCACCGGCAACTTCTATACGGTCCGCGACCTTGTAGTCGGCAAAGGCGTTGACCCGCTGGCCCTTCGCTACGCCCTCATCTCAGGTGTATATAACAAGCCGTTGAACTTCACAATGCAGACTCTCCGTGACGCCACCGGCAACGTGGAGCGCTTCAAACAGTCGCTGGACGTCTGCCAAACCGCGATCGACACGAAACGCGAAGGCAACGACGTCATCGGCGCCGCCCTTGGCGAGCTCTACGATCAGGCCTTAGAGGCAATGTGCAACGACCTAAACACCGCAGTCGCACTGGCCAAGGCACTCGAATTGACTCGCGTGATTCTAAGGGAGGGGGATGGCATCAGCGCTCTTTCGGCCGAAAGCGGCATCGCATGGCTGGACAAACTCAACGCCTTGCTCGGCATTATCAGATCCGACTACGCTGCCGACGAGTTGCCGCCCGAAGCAGCAACTGGGGTTGATGAGTCACGCATCCTAGAACTAATCGAAAAGCGTGCAGAGGCAAAGAAGGCTAAGGACTTCGCTGGCGCCGACGCTATACGCCGAGAACTTGACTCTGAAGGAATCGAGCTTCGGGATGGCCCCGAAGGCACAACTTGGCGGCGGAAGGCAGCAGACGTTTAGATTACGGCGCCTTGATCGATAGCTCGCTCTTATCCGCGAAGATAACCGCATCAGGGTCAAACACAATTCCCAGTTGGCCAACCGGCGTGTTCTTGATTACAACATCAGGATCAAACACGTCACTGTAGGCGAAATTGATGACCCAATTTCCCTTGGAATGTCCTTGAATTGTCTCCGATCGGTCAATCATTGTGCTCTTGAGCTTGTTGCCCGAATTATCAAGGAACGTGATCTTTCCGCGAACGCCCACGATGGCCTTTTCCGCCTTGTTGTCGACCACTAACGTAGTGTAGAGACGATCTCGACTTCTCTCGACGGAGGTGTCCCGCGGCTTAAAATCGATCTTGGCTAGTCTCACGCTCAAAACTTGGCTGACCTCTGACCTTAACTCCGGCCGCTGGGCATCGATCTTCGCTTCACGCTCTTCAATCGCCTGCTCCTTGGCATCAAACCTCTCATCAAATTTTTCTTCGTCTGCAAGGGCGTCGCCAATCGTTTCCTTTCCGGTGAGCTTCTTACCACCAAACGCAGACCCGTCCTCTTCCCGCCTCATAAAACCGGCGAACTCATCTTTGTCACGCTCATCAAGCTGATCAACCTGGAGTTTTAGCTCAGCCTGCCATTTACCCTTATCGCTGGGGATAATAAACGCCTTTGGATTGGAACAGCCTAGTCCAATGGCGGCCACGGCGACAATAAGCAGGCCATAGAATCGCATTGCGTTATTCTACGATGCCTCAGCCGCAAGTACAACAAGCGCATCACCCGTTACACGTTGCACCGTCCACTGGTCCATGGGTGTAGCGCCCACGCTTCGATAAAACTCGATGGCAGGCTCATTCCAATTCAGCACGGCCCACTCAAACCTTGCACATCCGCGTTCTAGGGTTAGTCGCGCCAGGTGCTTCATGAGCGCCTTACCTACCCCTTGCCCTCTAGCCTCTGGCTTGACGAAAAGATCTTCTAGGTAGATGCCAGGCTTGCCAAGGAAAGTCGAAAAGCTGTGAAAGAAGATGGCGAAGCCGACTGGCAACCCCGCCATCTCAGCAAGGAGCACCTCTGCATAAGCTCTTTCTCCAAATAAAGATCGATGGAGCGTCTCAAGGTCAGTAACAACCTCGTGCGCGAGCCGCTCGTAGTCGGCGAGTGCGCGAATAAAAGCGAGCACAAGTGGTAAGTCCGCTTCAACGGCTTGCCTTATTCGCAGGTTCTGGATGGAAGGTTCAGACATCTAATGAGGTTTACCTGGCTGGCGGCATGCAAGATTAGATAAAGCAAAAGACCCCTCGACCGCAGGCCAAGGGGTCTTTCAATTTGAAGTTAGATGCTTACTTCTTCTTGCCCTTAGCCTTTGCGGGCTTGACGAGAACCGAATCGGGCATCTTGCAGCCGGCGCAGCAATACATGACCTTGCCACCATTCTTAAGGCGCACTGCGATTGGGTCTGCCTTGGTCTTCTTTGCGCTCAACGGCATATGGCATACCGGGCACTCAACGGCCTTGGGCTTTGGCTTCATTTTGCCTTGGGCCAGAGCGCCTCCAACGAGAAGGGCGCCCAGTGCGAGCGTACTGATCAGCCGAAAACTCTTGTTTTTCATAATTTCATCTCCCTGCGGAGCCTGCGGGACAGCCCGCTCAATTAAATCTTACCGCCAAACATCTCAGTTTTGACAGTAATTTTACGGAAGTCCCTAATCACCATCATGCTTTGAAGAAGGGCGCGTTCGTAGTTGCGCCCACGTTCTGAGTTCGTCAATTTCTTCCCGCATCATAACGCTGAGCGGAACAACCGCCTTCGCCTCGTCTTCCATATCCTGCTGAGATAGCTCGCGCTTGTTGTCAAACGCGACGAAAAGAGCACCCAAGATAACCTGCTCGATTTCTGCGCCGCTGAAGCCCTTTGTCGCATCTGCCAGAGCGCGGATATTGTAGTCTGCCGGTTTCCTGTGACGCTTCAACAGGTGGATGGCGAAGATGTGCTCGCGCTCACTCGCGTCAGGCAAGTCCACAAAGAAAATCTCGTCAAAACGTCCTTTTCGCAGCATCTCTGGAGGCAGCGATGTCACGTCGTTTGCTGTTGCAATGAGGAATACCGGCGATGTCTTCTCTTGCATCCATGTGAGGAACGTCGCCAGGACTCGGGCAGTCGTGCCGCTATCGCTGACGCCGCTTGAGCCAGCCCCTGCAAATCCCTTCTCAAGCTCATCAGCCCAAAGCACACAGGGCGCGACAGACTCTGAAACGCTTATCGCCCTCCGGATGTTCTCCTCGCTCTGGCCAACCAAGGAGCCAAAAATACGGCCAACATCCAGCTTCAGCATAGGAAGGTTCCACTCAGCTGCAACCGCTTTCGCCAGCAGAGACTTTCCGCAACCCTGGACGCCCAAGAGCAGGATTCCCTTTGGCGACGGCAAGCCAAATTTTCGTGCCTTGTCGGTAAAACTTTCCGTGCGCTTCTCGAGCCAACTTTTAAGGAGCTCCATGCCCCCGACGTCTGAAAGGTGATTATCGGGCGGGTAATACTCCAGAAGCCCCGACTTACGGATGATCTGCTTCTTCTCTTCGAGAATGACGTCAATATCGAAAGTCTTCTTCTCCACCAGGCTTCGCGCTAGCACCGATTCAATTTCGTCAAGAGTCAGGCCCTGCGCTGACTTCACGAGCCGCTCTCGGTCCTTGGCCGAAAGCTTGTCAGTGACGTTAGGATTATCCGCAACCGCTGCCTCGACTTTCTCAAGGGTCTCCTCAATCTCATCCATTCCTGGGAGGGGAAAATCGACTACGGTGATGTCCTTCTCAAGGTCAGTGGGAAGGTTGAGGGTTGGTCCGAGGAGAATAAGGGTCTGCGCTCTGCCCCGCATTCGCAGCGCCAGGTCTCTCATGAGTCGGATAACTCGCACATCCTTCATATAAGGGTGAAAGTCTTTGAGCAAGAAGACCGTGTTCTCAGAAGCCTCGTAGACGAGAGCTAGAGCCTCAAGTTCGCCAGCCAAAGCCGAAGGCTTTGCCGGACCAGAGGTCCGATTAACTTCCGGACGCATGCCCTGCGTGATCGTCCACGTGTGAAGGGTTCGTTGTCGGCTCACGCAGACCTTCTGCAAAGCCTCTTCAACGCGTCGCTCTTCCCAGGAGACGATGTAGAGAATGGGATACTTGGCGCGTATCAGCACCTCGATCTCTTGCGAGACATTCATTTTGAGGATGCTACCTTTGGGAAGCGAGTTGGGTTTCAATTTCAAGAAGTAGACGCAGCGAACTGTCAGCGTCAAGCGTTGTAATGTGAGATATGAAGCGCCGCGTCTGGTTTTGGCTCTTGGGAGTCCTGATATTGGGCGTCGGGGCGGTTTGGACTTCTAGGAAGGTTGCCGCCAATCGAGACGAGGCGGCTTT
>JBBQMJ010000334.1:0-4439 GCA_038328815.1 Fimbriimonadales bacterium
GCTCAGGCGTCTTCTTCACCAGGCCATTAGGCAACCTGCAAAGACCACACCGATGCCATCGATCATCACGTCGGTGACATGACCTCCTCTGGCAGGCACCCAAAGTTGATGGATTTCATCTGAGGTGGCGTATGCAATGGCCACCAGCATAGGCATCCAAACGGGGCGTTTGTCGAGCCAGAAGCAAAGTAGGGCCGTGAGGATTGCGTACTCCATGACGTGATAGCCCTTCACGAAGACCCACCACCAAGAAGACCAAAAACTTGAAAACCCCCTTTCCGTAATGGCGCCCGACGCGACTTTGCCGACACCGTGGACGAACGCCTTTGGTTTGACGACGGTGCACGAGGTAACGAAGGTCACGAGCGCCCAGAATAGGCTAAGGTTTCGCCAGCGGGCAGTCTGAGGGGGCACGGCGCAGGATACCACTGGCCTCACTAACTGGGTGAATTCTCCGCGATCACGCTGTACTCTGATCCACCGGGATTTAAGATGCTTTCCAGCAGTTGAAGCCGGTCCAAAATGAACTCATCAAACGGAAGCCTTGTGGACGTGGCGGGAACCTCCGCGAAGTCGCCTCTGAACAGGGTGAGGTGAAGTTGAAGGTCTCCGCCTTGCTTATCACGCCTTCTCACTTTTTCTAGTTCGGGATTGTTGAGGAGCTTCTGAAGTTTGTTGAGAGGGTCATTTTCCCATTGCTGGAACCAATCCCATGCGTCCGGGGTGGTAGCGGGGAATGACTTGCTTGCCCGACCCATTCGGTCGGCCAAGTTCTCCATGACGCTCTCCGGTGCTTGCAACTCGGCGGCCAAGCTGGAGCGGCCCATTTTGCGAAGCCCTATTGCGCGGACGCGAAATTGTGTGAGCTTGATCTGCCGTGCAAGGTCAATGATTTCCTCAATCTGCGTGTCGTCGCGCTCTCCGAAGAACATCAAGGTAACGTGCAGCGATTCGGCCGGCATGACGCGCCCCTTTAAGCCGCTTAACTCCTTAGTGGACCAATCGTAAAAGATAGCTTTGGTCGCTTCCGGTATCGGGAAGGCAAGGAACAGGCGGTGCATTCCCCATTTTAGGATGAAGCCGGTTAGGCATACTTCAATTGATGGCAAAATCGGCGCCGCACGGCAAGGGTCTTGGGCATGCAATTAGCTGCAATGCAATTTGCTGCGACGTGCTTGACGCGTGTTTCGACCCCAGTCCCAGGGCGATCGCAGCGTTCGCCACCACTGGCTTGGCAATGCGAACGAGCCCAGATACGGACGCCAGGCCGCTTATCGAGGCGATAGCCGAGGCCAGGCATTTGGACCCGCAGTGCATCTCGCTGGGAGCCGGGTCTTCGGAGATCATTCACCGAGTCCTGCCTTCCCTGCTTGGCGCGGGTCCTGGCGTCACGCTTGACCCGACTTATTCGGAATACCCGTATCTAATCATGCGAGACGGCGCCACGCTGAAGGCGCAAGTATTGACGCCGCAGCACCAGTTCCAAGTGGATATTGGCACGCTGGTCGAGCTCGCGCGCGGCGCTTCGCTCGTTGCCCTCGTAAACCCCAACAACCCAACCGGGCAAGCACTGACGCGGGATCAGATTCTGGATTTGAGGGCATCTTTGGAGCCGAAGACTGCGCTGTGGATAGACGAAGCTTACGTGGATTACTGCCCGCCTGGTACGTCGGTTGAAGTTGATGCCTGCACGACCAAGGGCCTTTATGTCCTTAAGTCGCTCTCTAAGGCCTATGCGCTTAGTGGTATCCGGGCGGCGTATTTGGTTTGCGAGCCGAGCGCGGCTTCGGATTTGGTAAGCCGAACCCCACCTTGGATTATTGGGACGTCCGCGCAAGCGGCGGCGACTGCCGCCGTGAAGGATGTCGATTACTACAATGCCTGGTGGCGCGAGACTTCATCGCAAGTTGCAGACTTTGCTTTGGCACTTAAGGGCATTGGACTTACCGTCTTTCCTGGATATCTCAATGCCGTTCTTGTGGAAGTGCCTACAGGGAGAAAGCCATCGGTATGGCTTGAATCGCTTGCGAAGGCTGGGCTCCTGGTTCGGACGCCGGAAGGCATGGGAGCGACTTTGGGCGACCAATTCGTTCGGATTGGGCTTGTGGACAAAGAGCTTATGCCGAAGGTGTTAGAGATACTTGGAGCGAGCCTGTAGCCAGGCAGTTGCCGACGGCAGGGACAAACGAGACCGTTGCATTGATAGGAATTCCGTGGGGATCCGAACGTCATGTGGGGAAGCCCGCCTTCAGAGCTAATTAGTAGCGAGTCGCGTATCCAAAATCAATTAGCTCTTCCAGCTAGATCTCTCACACGGAGTTCGAGATGACAGTCTCAAAGAATCTGTCCCAATGAAACGACCTCAAACCACCCTGCGGCTCCGTTCCCAGTACCGGCAGAGTGGCTTGATGGCTCCGCGGCTAGGCTGAGTGGCTAGAACGACGCAGATGGATCAAGGCTGCAACGCCGACCACCATGATCGCAAGTGCGGCGGGTTCGGGGACGGCTGTCACCGTCATGTTGTCGGCCATGAAAACCGGGCCGTAGTCTCCACCGGTTGGTGGTGCAGCATCGTAATGAACCACGACGCGGTTGAACCACTGATTCGAATTGAAGCTCAGTAAGCCGG
This sequence comes from Fimbriimonadales bacterium, assembly GCA_038328815.1. Lineage (GTDB taxonomy): Bacteria > Armatimonadota > Fimbriimonadia > Fimbriimonadales > Fimbriimonadaceae > JBBQMJ01. Next base: position 2,630 of record JBBQMJ010000334.1, read on the forward strand.
TCGGCCACGTGCCTGGGTTCGGCGCTGTCGTAGTATTCGTGCCGACATAGTACTTGCCCGCATAAGCTGTTACCCGCATCCGCGCTGACGAGTCACATGCATATTCTTCCGGCGCATACATGATCGAAAAATTGGTCAGCCACATCGAAAATTGAATGAGCAGGTCGGCGCCAAAAACGCTGTTCGGGTAGATGCAGTTACCGCCAAATCCGGCGGGTGTAAAGCCGAGCGTGTCTGCAGCCTGAACTGAAAAACCCTGACCGGTGCCCTCAAGGTATGCAGAACCGCCAGTAATGGATACGCTAATGGGCAACGGCGTGTATTTCGGCACGTTGTCGAAGTTAAATAGGATGCTCCCCGCTTGAGCTTGGGTTGCCAAGACTGAAGCAAGCGCGACGATAAATAGATTGCGTTTCATTATTTTTTCCAACTAGATGATCGAGGACGCGATATCCCGGGCTCCCCTCATGTTTCGCTTTGCTAGCGTTGCCACGACCCGGTCCGTGTGTTCTTCGCCGTGACATGCGAGCGCGGCATCGCCGATGGACACCACACCCACTAAGCGACCAACGTTGTCGCAGACCAGCACGCGACTGATCATTGCGGATTCCATTAGGTTTAGGGCCTGATCTAGATCGCAGTCCAGCCGCAAGCAGTGAATGTCGACGGTCATGATTTCGCGAATGTGCGCGTTGGGAGGCAGGCCACGGGCTAAGGCCCTTATGGTGATGTCTCGGTCAGTGATGACTCCGACTGGGATATGTTCTAGATCAAGCACGGGCAACATGCCAATTCCTGCTTCGCGCATGATGATCGCTGCCTCCCGAACTCGCATGTCGGGCTCAACGTGCTTGACGTCTTTCGACATGATTTCTTGCAGTTTCACGGTGTCCTTCTCCTATCGTGGGGCGCGGCCAATAATATGGCGAATTAGACTCGGCCCCAGTGCGGGGCCGAGTCTAATTCCTTGTTAGGTTCCCTTGACTTGAATTTTGCGTCCCGGTCTGTCCTCAGACTTCGGGACCGTGACCGTCAAGAGTCCGTTCTTGAAGCTCGCAAGAATCTCGTCTTGCTTCACAGGGATGTCCAAAGTGAAGGAGCGTTGGAACGTTCCGTAATTTCGTTCGATCCTTACGTATTCGTCCTTGTCTTCTTCCTTGGTGAACTCTCGTGAGCCTCGTATGGTCAGGGTGTCGCCGATGAGTTCCACCTCAACATCCTTCTCATGCATTCCCGGCAGTTCGGCAATGAAAGTGAGAACCTTTGGCGTCTCTTTGACATCAACCATCGGTGTCCAGGTGCCACGGAACTCCTCCGTGCCAAACATCTCTTCCATCATCTTGCTGAATCGGTTGAACGACTGAAGTCGCTCTCCGGGCCATCGAGTGATCATTTTCTTTCTCCATGTTCAAGCGTTTTAAGCGCTTACAATTGGAGCATGGGCACAGCTCGAACGGGCATGCAAGTCAGCGGTTAGCAGTCAGAATTAGGTCTGACTAAGAAGTAGTGACAACGAAAGGAATCCTTGTTGCTAAAGGTTGGAATGTCGGGCCACTTTCCAGAGCGAGAGATCGTAAACGATCTTCAAACCACCTGCAATCAGGAAGGGCAGACCGACTGCCGGCACCGCGAACGCGGCACCCGTGAAGATTGGCGCGATTGAGGTTCCAATACTGCGCGCAATGCCGGTTACGCCACCTGCCGCCGAACGTTCGTTTGGATCGACAACGCTCATGACATAGGCCTGACGCGTTGGCACGTCCATCTGCGATAAGCAGAACCGAAGCAGTAGTACGCCAAGCGCTAGCTC
>JBBQMJ010000335.1:0-4430 GCA_038328815.1 Fimbriimonadales bacterium
GGTCGACTAATTGACCGACGGTGCGGTCCTTGGTCGTCTTTCCGTTAGCTTCGGTGCATGCCACTAACATGTAACTCCATTTCTTGCCCTTGTGGGGTACCGCGGCGACTGCCTCTTTGTCGAGGAATCTCAGCAGCTCGTCAACGCCGGCCTTCGTGAGTTTTCCTTTAAGCTCGACGATTCGGTCGATGGAGACGGACTTGTCCATGTTGTTGAAGTTGTTCTGAACCATGGTGTAGCTGATGCCGGCAACCTTGCCGTGCTCAGGTGGAAACAACGGGCCGGTGTGAGCGACGATGTGGTGGTTATGGACATCGTGCTGCATTGCCTGCGACGATGCGGCGAGCGTTGCCAAAGCTATTACTATCAGGGCGCGCTTGAGTTCAAACATTCATTTCTCCTATCAACTTCCTAAATGTAACCCATGGTTCTTTAAGACGTGATCTCTTGGGGTCTTTAGGCTCACTGGAGCTGGATGTTCCACAATGGGGAAAGATGTTTTTGGTCGGCAATATCAAAGTGGACCCTCCGCTGCTCCTTGCGCCGATGGAGGATGTCACCAACCTTCCCTTCAGGCTACTCGCCAAGCGCATCGGTAGTCCGGGCCTTATGTTCACCGAGTTCGTGAGCGCGATGGCTATTCATTACGGGGCGGTTAAGACGTTCCGCAAGATGAAAATCCATCCGGACGAAAGGCCGCTTGGCATTCAGATATTCGGCGGCGACGCTGACGTCATGGCGGAAACGGCTCGGATAGCTGAGGAGATGGGAGCCGATATTGTGGATATCAACATGGGCTGCTGGGTGCCGAAGGTCTGCAAGACGGGTTCTGGCGCGGCGCTTTTGAAGGATCCTGTGAACGCCGAGGCGATCGTTCGTGCGGTCGTTAATGCGGTCAATGTTCCCGTGACCGTAAAGGTTAGGGCTGGGTGGGATTATCAGATGTTTGCCGCGCCTGACTTGGCGCGCAGGTTTCAAGACGTTGGCGCTCAGATGATTACGCTGCACGCTCGCTTTGCCAAGCAAGGATTTGACGGCAAGGCCGATTGGGCCCTTATTGAGCAGATGCGCGAGGCGGTCCAGGTTCCTTTGATCGGAAACGGGGATATCAAGTCACCTGAAGACGCTTTGGAAATGCTGGACAAGACTGGGTGCGACGGCGTGATGGTAGGACGGGCGGCGATTTCAAACCCATGGGCTTTAGGGCAGATTAGCGCTGCGCTCTCGGGCCGGAAGGCGCCTGCCGCGCCTACTTTAGACGACCGAATTGAAACAGCCCTTGAGCATTTAAGGCTGATGATCGAATCGGAGACGAATGGCGATCCGAACGGGGCGGAGATGCGTGCTTGCAGAGCGCTGAGGGGGCAGATTCCGCTTTACATTAAGGGCGCTTACGGGGCCTCGCAACTGCGAAATAAGCTCACTGCTTGCTCAACTTATGCTGAATATGAGGACCTGCTGGTGGCCTTTGGCCAAGCGGAACACCCGGCTTTGGGTGCTGCCGTATGACTGGACCGGATGCTGGCGCCTTGTTGCGTGGAAGCAAGCGGATTCTTGTGATGGTGCGACAGCATATTGGCGACGTGGTGAATTCTACGGCGGCTATTCACGCCATTCGCCAGAATTGCCCTTCGGCTTTTATTGGCGTGAGCGTGGGCGAGAAGGCAGCGGGCGTGTTGGACAATTCGCCTGACTTTGATGCTCTTATCCTAAGGCCCTGGAAGCGCGATCTTAGGAGCAAGCTTCCCTATATCCTTCAGCTTAGAAAAGGGCATTTCGATGTGGCGATTATCCTGGACGAAGTCGGTAGCCAGGCGAGAAACGCGCGCTTTGCGGGGATCAAGACGGTCGTCGGCATTTCACTTGAGAGTGACCCGAAGGATTTGGACGCTTGGGTGATGTTTGACGAGAGCGTCCATGACACGCGCGGCCAATGCTCGGCGTTGCTTTCTTTTTTGGGCTTCGATGTGGGAGTGCAGGCTTTGCACCTCTACCCTTCGGCGGAAGATGAGGCTCATGTGGGGGCGTTGCTGAACGGGCTGGCGGGGCCGCTTGTTGCGGTGCACCCAGGAGCGAGTGAGCGCACTCGCCGTTGGCTGCCGGATCGGTTTGCCGCTGTCGTTGCCAAGTTGTCTTCAGATGGGGTGACGGTCCTGCTCACAGGGAGCGATAGCGAGATGGAGCTTTGCCAGGAAGTGGCTTCGCTGAGCGGCGCGGACCCTTTAGTCTTGGCCGGGAAACTGAGCATTTTGCAGTTTGCGGCCCTATGCAAACGCCTTCAAACGCTGGTGGTCGGGGACACGGGACCGACACACACGGCAGGCGCTATGGGAACGCGGGTGGTCGCGTTATTCGGCCCAACGTTTCCTGAAAAGACGGGCCCTGCGGGTGCGGGCCATTCGATCATTGTTGGAGATTGCTCGTGCGGACGGCGGTCTTGGGAAACCTGCAGTTATGCTTGTATGGAGTCCATTGGCGTTGAGCGTGTTCTTGCTGCGGTTCGTGAGCAGTCCTTAGCCGCTGCGCGGCTTGAATAGCTGGATCGCTGTTTCGACGACTTCGTCGATAGAAATCGAGTCCATGCAAAGCCTGCCTTTGCCGTGACAATTACGCCCCGCGCATCCTTCGCAGACTTTGGTGGCAAGAATCGCCTTGTGCGGGCTCATCCATGGGTGCCATTTGGGAATTCGCTCGGCGGCGTCGGGCATGGGCTCGACTACGACGAGCGGCGTTTGCTGCGCTGCAGCTATGTGCATGGTGCCGGTTGAGCCGGTAACCAGGCCGTTTGAGTTCTTGAGCAGGGCAGCTAATGTCAGCAAGTCTGTCTTCCCTGCAGCTGAGAAAGCTTTATCGCCGATTTGGGCTGCCACGTTAGCGACGAGGTCAATCTCGCTTTTCATTCCGGTGAGCACGCACGGGAGCCCTGTGCGTTTAATGATTTTCCGGGCGGTGGCTGCAAACAGGTCCGCTGGCCAGGGCTGGCTGGTGCCTGCGGTGCCTGCGTGTAGGCAGAAGTATTCTCCTTTAACGCCAATCTCTCTGAGGATATTGCCCGCCCTTGTTTCATCTTCTGTTGCTACGGGCATTGAGGTGGGAAGTCGTTCTAACTTGACGCCGAGGGCGCGCTCAAGCATTTCGTAACACAGCTCCGCCTCATGCTTGGGACTGGCGTCCCAAAGCATGTCGAGGTTTTCGGTGAGTAGCTTGCCGTACCACTTTCTCACCGAGCCAACTCGTCGTGAGATTCGAGCCATCCAACTTAATGGGATGTGGGAGCCGGCACGGTCTTTCAGGAAGATCACCATGTCGAACTTCCCTGCCCGCATGCGGCGGATATGGTCTAGCCCCTGCTTGAAAGTTGGTCGAAATGTTGTGGGGCCGACGGCCTCTAGGTCCGGGTTGTTCTGCAGGGCGGCTGCAATTCCTGGGTGAACCCACATTGTCAATTGGGCTTCGGGATAGACAAGCTTGAGGGCGTGGATTGCGGGAGTAGCTAGGAGGACATCGCCGATTTTGTCCGGGCGGATTTTGATGAGCAGAATCCGCTTGGGCCGAACTGGGCTGAGCGCCATGGGTTTAACTTACCAAGATTGGGGGGCAAAGTGCTAACATGCCTCCGAATATGGAGTCGCCCAGAGCGGTCTTACTCAACGAATTCGCCGGCCGCTGGAGTCATTCCAACCCGCCGGAGATGTTCGTCAACGCGAGCGGCGTTGCCGCTTGGGCTTTGGCTTTGAAGGGCGATTATTGGGGCGGCAAGGCGCCTTCCGTTGAAGATCTGGGATCTTATGACCTGGTGGTCGCGAACCTCTTTCCCACTCAAAAAGGCTCGTATGCCACTTTGGCTGCGAAGAGGCCTCAGGGCGTTAAGTGGGTCTCGCTGATCGAAGGGTCGGGGGAGCTGTACTACGACGAGCAGCCTGGCTTGCGCGACGCGCTGGACGCCTCCGATTTGGTCATCAGCATTAACCGCCACACAACGCCATTGATTCAGGCCCTGACTAAGACTCCGGTGTGCTACATGGGCATTCCTTATCCTGTAGACGCCATGCGTTTGAAACGGGTGCCGTTAGGCGAGCGGCGGCGAGAAGTGCTGCTCTGTCCGCGCAGCCAGCGCACGCCTTCCATTGAGGTAGCTCTTCGGACTGGTTTGACCGTGCGAGCTTATGCTCCCAAAGTCTCCCGTAAGGTCAGCAATGTGCCGCGGTACATTCGCGAGGGGCGGTACTCCAAGGACATCGAGCTTCGGAAGCTGCAGAAGCTTTTGCCAGAGGGCAGTCAGGTTGGGTACGAGAAATACGACGCGCCTTACTTTGCCGAGACAGCAGGTTGTTTGCTTTGGGTCAACCTTGATCCACGCTACACATGGGGGCGTTTTGTATTGGATGCGGCGGCGCTGGCCATTCCCATTGTCTCGACCGAGTCCACCG
>JBBQMJ010000336.1:0-4428 GCA_038328815.1 Fimbriimonadales bacterium
CGGAGGAAGCCGCGCTGACCTTGGGGAAAGTGAGCAACTACCCTGCCACCAGCGACTCAACGGGTTTCATGATATCTACGGGCGAATGCGTTGGGACGACGTGTCTCCAACGATAACTACCGGATGCATTAACCCCTCGAAGGGGCGATTTCTTCATCCAGAGCAAAACCGAGCCATTTCCGTTCGCGAGGCATCTCTTCTTCAGAGCTTCCCGAAGCGATATCTGCTGCCATTGGACCGAGGTCGGCATCCCGTAGCTCAATTGATCGGGAACGCTTTTCCGCCCGAGTTTGTTCGGCGTCAGGCCGTGCAACTCCGTCGACTTCTGACATCTGGCTCTTGAGTCGGCAATACGAAAAAGGGAGAGGTTCATTGTGTCTGTAGTGGCATTCCAAACCCGCGCGCGAACCATCGACCATTTAGGTCGCGGACAGATCGCGGACTGCCCTACGGCGGTCAGTGAACTCTGGAAGAACGCTTATGATGCTTATGCAAAGAAGGTTGCATTGCACATCTTCGACGGCAAGACGCCAATTGCTGCGATCACAGACAATGGCCACGGCATGGATTATGAAGAATTTCTGACGAAGTGGCTCATCGTCGGGACCGACGCCAAGGTCTCTGATTCTGCAACACCAAAAGAAGATCGTCATGGCTTGCCTGTGCGCGAACGACAAGGGGAGAAAGGTATCGGCCGTTTGTCGATTGCATTTCTCGGGCCGATTGTCTTTGTCATCTCGAAGAGGTTAAATAAGCCATTCGTTTGTGCTTTGGTCGATTGGCGAATGTTCGAGAACCCATTCTTATTGATGGGGGATATACGACTTCCAGTCCAGCACTTTGAGCGCAAAGAAGATCTTGCCGGAATACTGCCGGCAATGTTCGAACAGTTGGGCGAGAATGTCTCTTCGACGGAGTTAAACTCTGAAGAAAAGAGTGAGCAGGAAGAGGATCGACATACTCGCATTCGTACCTCGTGGGAAAAATATAGCGGCATTCAAAAGAAGAACAAACTCCCCGACACTGCTATTGCGGTTCGGACTACGGCTGCTTCAGGAATCGAGTTCGCCGAAGCAATCTCAACACGGTGCCTTGAGCAGTGGGATGTGTGGGCCGAGAAGTCGAGTCACGGCACCGCCCTCTTCGTGCTGAACATCAACCACGAACTCGCCGTTTGGGTCGATCCAGACGTACCCGATGGCGATCCAGAAGCAGGCGCAATCAAAAAGAGTCTGAAAGAAACCCTGATCGGTTTCGTCGATCCCTACGTGAATCACTCCATCGAATTCAATTACGCAGTGACGATACACCAAGGAGAAAAACAGACAAACATTGTGTCCAGCGACAACGTGTTTTCTTGGGGAGAGCTAAGAGCACTTGAACATATTGTGGAAGGCGAGGTTGACGAAAATGGAACATTCAAGGGACGTGTGAAAGCGTTCGGAATGGATATCGGCGAGGTAACATTTCCCTCTCCTGATAGACCCGGTCCGATCAAGGCTCGGGCCGTGGTCGGACCGTTCTCGTTGTGTATTGGTTCGTACGAGAGCGACCCCAGCAAGACAAGCATGTCGTCGGAACAGCACCGTCATGTCGAAGCAATGGCGGAAATGCATGCGGGGCTGGCGATCTATCGTGATCAACTGAGAGTCATGCCCTACGGTCGAGCACAGGCGGACTATTTTGGAATTGAGGAGCGCAGATCGTTCCACGCCGGGCGATGGTTCTGGTCCTATCGTCGAACATTTGGCCGAGTTGCGATCACGCGAGCGAGCAACCCAAACCTGAAAGACAAGGCTGGGCGCGAAGGGTTTATCGACAACCAAGCCAGGAGGGAATTCAGAAACCTGGTCGTGGAGATTCTGAAGACGACGGCACAGCGTTTCTTTGGGACTGACGCCCCGGTCCGAAAGGATTGTTTGCCCGATATAGTCACAGCGAACAAGGCAGCTAAAGACGCTGAAGTGAGCACGCAGGATCATAGAAAGATAGAATTCAGGCGTGCCTTGAGGCAGAAGGCGCCCGAGTTGAAAACCGCGATGGGCATTGCCAATTCCGCCAAGGAATACTTCAGGAAGATTGTTGGCGCGGGCGACTTAGAAGCGTTAGTCAAATTTGAGACAACGGCCAACGAGCTTGAGGCTCGCAAAACGGAGTTGAAGCTCCCTGCCAAGCCAGCCAAGCTTGGGAGTCTTGAGGACGACTACCGGACCTATCGCGACCAGTATGCCGGTTATTGCGCTACAACGGACGATATTCGTAACGAGTGGGCCGAGACAATAGAGAAGATAAAAAAGGAGCCCGCCATAGAAGAAGGGCGGATGCTTGCAGCAACCCACATCGAACAGTTAGATAACGCCCTGCTTAAGTGGCAGCGTAGCATTCTAGCTATCCTTGATTCGGAACGTGCGCGGATCGTTGCGGATATCGAGCGCGACGAGGCCCGCTATACTACACAGTCCGAGCCGCTGGTGGCTGATCTTTCGGCGGGAAGGACGAAGCTGCCCGACTTGGTCAGGCAGTTGGAGGCGATACGTGAGACGCTGCACTTGGAGTTCGCGCAACGGTACGGCGGCTACGTTCGGGTATTGGAAAACTTGGCGCAAGGTGTCGATATCGATGCGCTAACGGCATGGAGCATTGAGCAGCGACAAGAGATGCAGGGGAGAGTCGATCAACTCAACGCGCTCGCCCAATTGGGCGTTACGGTCGAACTCGTTGGCCACGAGATCGAGACGCACTACGAAGAGATCAATCGGTACTTGAGCTCGCTGCCGAATTCGGCCCAGCAGTCGAAGCCTTGGCGGGATTTGCGAGATGCGATAAAGGCACTTTTCGACCGCCTGCGGTTCGTTACCCCCTTGCAACTTTCCGGCAAGCGGTTTCAGCGAGATATTACAGGCGAGGAAGTCACTGCGTACATCTCGCAGTTCTTCGAGGCCCGTTTTCAACGGGCGAGAATCGATTTCAGGGCAACGGAGGCGTTCCGTGCGGTCAAGTTCCGTGAGTATCCGGCGCGCGTTTACCCGGTGTTCATCAACCTGATCAATAACTCTCTGTACTGGGTTTCGCTTGGTACGCGGCGAGAAATCCTGATCGATGTTGTTGGCGATGACATTGTGGAGGCGGATACGGGACGCGGTGTCGATCCTGAAGATGTGGCATCCTTGTTTCAACTATTTTTCACGAAACGGACGGAAGGACGTGGGGTTGGCCTTTATCTCTGCCGGGCCAATTTAGCCGCGGGCGGCCATACGATCGAGTACGCTACAGACAAGGCGCACCAGCTTCTGCCGGGTGCCAATTTCGTGATTAAGCTCCGGGGTCTGGAACATGGCTGATGCGCTGATTGCCGAACGTGTTGAACAGGCGTATATCCGCCCAATCCGGACCGTTCTAGCTGTGGACGACGACTTCCACCGGTATGACTCGGCCGAAGGGCGCAATCCGCGCGCCAAGGCCATTTGGCGCGCTTGTCGTGATCGCGGGTGGCTTTGTGATATCGATGACGGGTCTGACCTGATCAGCGGGAAGAACACGAGATACTTGTTCAAGAGTGACCTACTCATCCTCGACTATCACCTACAGGGAGAAGACCCGAAGTGGTCGCGCGACTTTTTGCGACAACTCGCCGACTCTGATCATGCGAGTCTGGTGGTGGTTTACACCAAGGATAAAGACATCCTATCTGTGCGCCGTAATGTTGCTGCGCATTTGAAGGGTGTTAAGGAAAGGAACCTGTGGTTCCCCGATCCCAAGGTCGAAGATGAATGGGACATGGTCGAAGGTAAAGTGAAGGAAATCCCGACTGGCGAACTAATCGACGCGTACATCGGGGGGCGCACGGATATTTGTAGATCGGACAAGCGACTTACAGACGTGCTTGTCAAGGAACTCAAGATTACAGGTCCCGCTGTTGGGCAAATGAGCGACGCTCTGTACGACACCATCCTCATCGAGAGACTCGGAGTCGTACCGGGCAATCCATGCAAGATGCCCCCATTTCTGGGAGGGGACGATAAAGCCCCTTGGGTATACGTAAATAACCTGTTCGTGGTATGCGTTGTTAAGACTACTGAAAACGAAAATGACGGCGAATTAGTATTCAAAGACCTTGAGAAGGCGCTGTGCGAATGGGAGCCCGATTTCATGAGGGCCTCCGTCGCTTTCGCGAGGGGTGAATTCGCACGCGGCGGCTTCGAGCAAGAGCGGTCATCGCTCAGCGACCCATGGCTGCAAGCCGGTTGGTTGTACCATGCATGGGCGGGAGGCGTTGAGGAACGCGACGCTCGTCTGAGGGTTCTCTTTGAGCGGATTATTCGCAGTTACACCGGCAAAGTTCTCGATAAAGTCATCGAATTCGGCAGCAAGCACATTCCGTCCCACGCATCGCCAGCGGCAAATCTGGAAACCCTGAAGGCGGCGATC
>JBBQMJ010000337.1:0-4417 GCA_038328815.1 Fimbriimonadales bacterium
GATTTTCCATCCTTGTCTACGACCGCCTCGCTAGGAACTGAGAGCCCGCGTGGACGGCTCTGCAAGATGATGCTCGCCTTGGCGAACCCGTCGTCTTCAAGTTCTCCGTTCGGGTTGTTTGCGATCGCCTCTACAGACACCGTATTGGTGGCGGGATCGATCATGCTGTTGACCACTGAGATATTCGCACGGAAGATGCGCCCCGCGTGGCCCTCGACGGTGAACTCGACGCTCTGGCCAACCCGAACATCGCGAATCTGGCCTGCCGGTACGCCCATGATAACCCTCAGGCGCCTAAGATCGACGACGGATCCCACTGAGCCGGTCGTGTCCATGAACTCTCCAGGGTTCACGGTTCTGCCAACTACTGTCCCCGCGAGTGGCGCCCTTATCGTCAACCCCGCCAGCTGCGCACGAAGCGACTGCATGGTGCCCCCTGCCGCCGCCAGGGTCTGCATGGCGATTCGGACATCTTGCGCCTTCGATTCAGTCTGTAGTTCTTGCTCACGAGCAGCATGAAGCTGGTCTTGGGCCTGGCGTACGGCGATCTTCGCCGCCTCGATATCTTGTGGCCGATTGCCTTGCTTAACGAGGGACAGGGCTTGGAGCGCGCTGTCGTATTGGGCCTGACCTGTCCTCTGTTGGGCTTGCGCTGCTTCCAGGTCTTTCCGGGCCAGCAGCCCCTCGCTGAACAGGGTTTGGGAACGGGTTAGGCTTTGCTGGGCCGTTTCCAAAGAAGCGGCTGCGCTTGTTACCGCTGCCTGCGCCTGGGCGATCTCTTGCGGTCGAGAGCCTGAAAGCGCCTTGTCATAGGCCACCTGCTGCGCCCGAACGTTTTGCTCGGCCTGCGTGACACCGGAACGCTGCGTGCTTTTTTGCGATTTGTAATTGATCTGGGCTTGCTTCAGGGATTCTTCGCTACCGTGTAGCGTGGCCTCCTGCTGCCGAATCTGACCCTCGAGAGGGCCAGGGTCCATGATCGCCAGTGCTTGGCCCTTCTGGACATGATCGCCAGACTTCACGAGCATTTTCTGAATTCGCCCGGCGACAAGGGGCGCCACTTTGGCTTCCGCATCTGGAAGGGGAGTCAGTGTTCCGCTGACCGTGATTGTTTCACGAAGGTCCGAGCGCGTTGCCTTCGCTGTATTTACCTGGACTACAGCCTTGACATCCTCTTCGGCAGGCGCGTCAGCCTTCTTGCAGCCGACGATGGCAATTGGCAAGAGCGATAGACAAATGAGGATTCGTTTCATGGTGCTGCGATTCCCATAAGTTGTTGAAGCCTTGCATGGGCAATGGCTAGGTCGAATTGAGCATTGGCCGTATCGGACTTGGCCTGGGCCAGGGCGAGTTGAGCGTCGAGCACGTCGCGGGTGGTCGTAAGTCCGGCATCGTAGGACTGGCGTGCTTTGTCGAAACTGATCTGTGCGATCCGCAATGTCTCAGAAGAAGCCGCCAGATTAGTCTGATCTGATACGAAGTCCAGATAAGCTTGTTCCGTCTGCAATTGCACGCTCTGCTTTGCGAGGCTGAGGTTCGACCTAGCCTGTTCCAATTGCGATTTTGCCTGGGCAATCTGGTGGCCGAGAATTCCTCCGTCGAAAATCGGGAGTGAAAGTGCGAGCATAACGCTTGATGTCCCCGAGTAGGTCGTCGGGTCGGTGGTCTTTGTATAGCTACCCTGCAGGCTCAATGCGGGGTCGTTCGCGCGCTTGCTCAGTGAAAGGCCAGCCTCCGCTGCCTTCAAGTTCGCGGTCGCTTCCAAGACATCTGGTGACGCTGAGAGCGCTGCTGAGAGGACGTCATCGTGCTTTGGGCCGGCTGCCCCACCATCAGGTAGAACGAGCGCAACCTCTTCGTTCAGGGGATGCACTAACAAGCTGTTCAGTGTTTGGAGCGATGAGTGATAGGCACTCTGAGCCTTCTGGAAGGCGGCGCTGCTTTGCGCCGCGGAGACCTGGACTTTGAGCAAGTCGGCCGGGGGCACGTCGCCCGCGTCAATGCGGGCTTGCGTGTCCGCTACCTGACGCTGGATTTGATCGCGATTTGCGGTCGCAATGGCAACTCCGCCTTTGGCACGCAGCACCTCATAAAATGCGGAGGTCGATCGAAAGCTGATGTCGAGTGTGGCTCTGGTTAGCTGTGCCCTCGCAGCGGCCAACTGGCTCTCGGCCTGAACAACGGCAGCTTGGGCCTTGCGGCTGTTTGGCAGGTTCACCGTCAACGAAGCCTGCTCTGTATTGAAAGTGTTGGCCGAAGGTGGATCCGAAAGGTTGCCGTGGGATTGCCCAGCCGAGGCGCCTGCAACGATACCAGGCGACCCTTGTCCACGCATTTCTTTGACCCTGCCTTCGACTTCCGTCACCCTTTGCTTTGCGAGAAGAACGCTTGGATTCCTAGCAAGAGCTTCGCGTGTTACGTCTGACAGGGTGAGCGGCTGCTGCCCGTAAGCAGCAGCCGCCCCTAAGAGCGCTAGAACAAACGATATTGATCGAATGATCATCGGCGTTCAGGAGAATATCCGTTTACTTGTCCTCCTTTTCTCCGTCCTCGTCATCTTTCTTCGATTTCTTAACGGCGCCCTTTTTTGCTCCCTTTGCGCTCTTGGCGTCCTCGATGGCTTCCTGGTGCTCCTTCTTTAGGTCCGTGACCTCAACGCTTGCGATCTTGCCGGTCTTGGCATCGACCATCACTTCGCGTAGCACTTTTTTGGACATCACGAGCACGCCATACTGCCATTTACCTTCCTCGTTCTCAAGCTTCGTCTTGCCAACGATCTTGCCCGGGAACTTCTTGAGAACAACAGCGTTGGCCGCTTTTACCGAAATCTGGTGGGTTGAATGGGGTTTTGCCTTTGTCTGCGCGCTGGCGAGGACTAGGAGAAGAGACACTACAACGACGAGAGCTGGTTTAAGAGAAGGGGTTTTCATGTTGATAGAGCTTAGCCTGAACAAGTTAAGGTAGTCGGTAACTGAACGACAATTCAGAAAGACGGGCCGCCAGAGAACTACAATGAATTCGCCCGATGAAAGTGCTGATTATTGAAGACGAGGCGGGAGTAGCGTCGTTTGTGAGCCGCGCCTTGTCCGAATCGGGCTTCGAGCCTAGTGTCGAATTGACGGGCTGGAATGGAGTCAGACGTTTACGGGCTGAGTCCTTTGATCTAGTGATTCTCGACCTAATGCTTCCGGAAATTGGTGGTCTTGAGATTTTGCAGACCATGCGATTAGAAGGCGACACGACGCCAGTCCTTCTCCTAACGGCAAAGTCGAACACTGAAGACCGGGTCGATGGCCTAGATGCCGGAGCTGATGACTATTTGGTAAAGCCCTTCGACGTAGCCGAGCTTATCGCTAGGGTGCGTGTGCTACTGAGAAGAGGTACGCGAACGATTCTTAGGTACGGCGACCTCACGCTTGATCGCTCTTCCCGAACGGCGGATCGAAATGGACGCCGAATCTACCTGTCTTCGACCGAAACTGCTCTCCTGGAGTTCTTGATGGCCAACCCCCACAAACCGCTGAGCAAGGGTGCCGTGTTGGAGGCAGTCTGGAACGATCCGTATGCTTCAAACCCGAACGTCGTAGAGGTCTATATCAGCCACCTTCGAAGCAAGACCGAGCTGAAAGATGAACCGCGTTTGATCCATACGGTCCGCGGTAAGGGGTACATGCTTAGTTCGGAGGAGCCTTGAGGCTTAGTCACCGCCTACGGCTCACGATCGCAACTGCCGGCGTTTCGGGACTACTGGTCGCCATGGTCTTCGTCGGCACCTACAAGCTTGTTGAGGGATCTGATGTACGGGCAGCAGAGGATGCTCTTGTGCCGGTCCTAAACCAAGTGATGCATGACATTAATAAAGGCAGACCGCCCGACCTCCGAGAGGCGCAAGAATCCGATCCACGGGTGGTGACGACGGCCTTCCACGATGGCCTAGTTTATGCCAGCACGGCGAGTGCGCCGCTAGACATGCAAGGCGCTGGACTCGCGCGTTTGCATGGTGCGACCTACGCCTTCCGCTCGCTTGAATTGAATCAGTGGAAGGTTGTCGCGGCGATGAGTTTAGGACCGCTTGAGGCCTCGCTGACGCGGATGCGAATGTTGTTGGGCCTCCTCTTTTTGCCGATTGTCGGGCTTATTGGAGGGGCGTCCTTCCTTGCCGCGCGTTTCACATTCAAACCGCTTGCAAGCCTTGCAGATCAGGCATCCGCCATTAGCGGCACTGACCTGACCATGCGTCTCGCAGTGCAAGACGACGCCGAATTCGGTGCGCTTTCGAAGCAGCTGAACGCCTTGCTAGACAGGATCCAAGTTGGCACGATCAAGCAAGAGCAGTTTGTTGGGGACGCGGCGCACGAGCTTCGCACCCCTCTGGCTGTTCTCCAAGGCATTCTTGAAACGACCCTCTCAAAGCCTC
>JBBQMJ010000338.1:0-4400 GCA_038328815.1 Fimbriimonadales bacterium
CCAGCAGCCCGATTCCAAAAGCACGTGAATTTGCTGGGCACGTCACCCCATTTTCTTGACGTTTAGCGGCCCGTAAAATTGCCGCCAGACATGACAAAGGGCCCTCCGAGGAAGACCCTTGCCGGAATCAGTTACCCTAAAGGTCGTAGCGCTTGCTGCCGCTGTCCTTGTCGTTGCCATCGTGGCCGGCGGCTATTCTTTTGACAAAAGTGACAAGCTCCATCGGGTTGAACGGCTTGGTGAGGTACATGTCCGCGCCGTAATGATAGCCTTCGAACACGTCTTTGTCTTGCGCCTTAGCGGTAAGCATGATGACCGGCAGAGCCTCGGTTTCAGGCTCCCTTCGAATGGTTTTCAAGACTTCAAAGCCGTCCATGTAGGGCATCATGACGTCCAGCACAACCAGGTTCGGCTTTTCGCTGCGGATCTTTTCTAGGCCTTCTTTGCCATCAAATGCCGTGACCACCTGATATCCTTGGCGCTCCAAGTTGACTTGGATCAATCGAACAATGTGTCGCTCGTCATCACACACTAACACTTTTAAGGGCATTCGCTAACTCTCCTGACAAAGTCCGCAGAGGACGAACGCATCCTACCTAAAAAGCAGCAGTAAGTCAATCAGTGGATATGGGACTTGCGTTGGCTGGCTGCATATTTCGGAACGGCGGCACGATCCAGCCTCCGCCGCCGCGCCTTTTGAACATCGGCTGTCTAAGCGCCCCCGCTTATTCATCGCACAGCACGCACAGCGACAGAAGTGAGCGAGGGATGGATCGTGCCGATGTTCCGAGATATCCAGCACCGCGAGCAGCTCGTTTGCAACCGCTCCGAGGGTTCCAAGGTAACCTGAGAGGAGTGAAGCTCTGCCGGTTCGAACTCAAATCCAGCCCAGGCCAGGCCCGTTCCGGCATCGTATATGGCGCGAAAATCTACGAGACCGATGGCGCTAATCCTATTGGCACCTACGAAGCAGAGGATGTCCGTCCACTGTCTCCGGTTGGTCTCCCGCCCAGCATTCGATTCTTTGATCCTAGTGGCCTTGCCGTTGAAACCCTAATTGGCGAAGAGAAGCCTGCGCCGTTCTACACATACGGCAATCCCGCGGCAATCGTCGGACCCAGCATGATCGTTCCCTTGCCGACCTTCTCAAACGCGGTCGACTTTCAGAATTACATCGCTGTGGTCATCGCTCAGCAAGGTATGAACGTGCCGATTGAGCAAGCGGATGAAATGGTGTTGGGCATAACTCTTTGCACAGTTTTGGTTGCCCGAGATGTTGAACGTGTTGAGAAGCGCGTTGGCGTTGGCGCGGGGCGTTCGCGGGATTTCACGATTGCCCTCGGCCCGGTGCTCACAACTCCCGATGAACTTGAAGAAGTCGTCACCGACGATTCTCGTGGCCGGAGATACAAGCTTCCCGCGACTGTCAAACTAAACGGCGTCGAATCGCGGCTTGGCGATATAGAAGACCTTGGCTGCACGATTGCAGAGGCAATTGTCGGAGCTAGCGAATCGGTTTTGCTGATGCCTGGCGATGTGCTCGCCATCGGCCCCGTTGCGCCCCGCGAAGAGGGCGAAACCGTCCTCGATCCTGGTGATGAAATACAATTTGCCGTTGAACGGCTTGGAACCCTCTCCCTGAAGATAGCCCTATGAGCGATATTAAAAAATTCGTCCTTCCCAACGGTGTCCGCGTGCTAGTAGAGCCCGTTGGCCATGTCAAATCAGCAGCTGTCGGCCTCTGGTGCCGTACCGGTAGCCGCCATGAAAAGAAGGACGAGGCGGGCATCACGCACCTTATCGAGCATATGCTTTTCAAGGGCACCCCTAAGCGTACAGCGAAGCAGATCGCAGAAGAGATTGAGGGACGCGGCGGCTCGCTGAACGCCTTCACGGATAAGGAATCGACTTGCTATTACTGCCGCGTGTTGATGGACGATGTCTCCAACGGCGTGGACGTGCTCACAGACATGATGCGAAACTCGCTGATTGAGCCAGAAGAGCTTAAGCGAGAGCAGGGCGTGGTACTTGAGGAGATCAAGCGCGGCGAAGACGAGCCGGGCGACCACATCCACGAACTTCACCTGCACACGCGCTGGGGCGATCACGCACTTGGCCTACCCATCATTGGAACGCCAGAGTCGGTTTCCTCCTTTAAGCGGGAGAATCTCAAGACGTATCTGGATCGCCAATATCGGGGTGACCACATTCTCCTTTCCGTCGCAGGAAACGTTGATCCCGACGAAGTGCGTGCCGTTGCTGAAGTCGAGTTGGGCTCGATTCCCGAAGGACTAAGCGACGATCCGGTTTCGCGTCCGGTTGGCAAAGCCGGATACAAGTACGTTGAGAAGGACATCGAGCAGGTGCATTTCTGCATCGGAACCGACGGCGCTTCCCTTTACGACGAGGACTACTACACCCAAGTTGTGTTCGACGCGGCTCTGGGCGGAAGCATGAGCAGCCGCCTGTTTCAGGAAATCCGCGAGAAGCGCGGATTGGTCTATTCGGTGGGTAGCTACAGCCTGACCTACACCGCCGGCGGTGCTTACACTGTTTACGGTGGGACGGGTGCCGATAAGTGGGACCAGGTTCAAGAGCTTGTGCGGGTTGAGTTTGACAAGGTGATGCGCGATGGGCTCGCTGACGACGAACTTATGCGAACGAAGCGCAATATCTCTGGCAATTTGGTGCTTGCGCTTGAAGGCATGAGCGGGCGGATGATGCGCATGAGCCGCAATGAGATGGTCCACGGCCGCGAGATTACGATCGAAGAGACGCTTGCCAAGATCGATGCGGTCACCAATAAGCAGATCATGGAAGTTGCCTGCAGAATCCTGCAGCCCTCGCTTGTAAGCACGACTGCGATAGGTCCGAAGGCGTAAATCAAGGTATGCCACTTAGCGAGCGACTGCTCCATTTGCTCACCAGGGCGGAGGGTGAAGACGACCTTCTGTCCGAATTGGCTGGGCTATTTGTTGAGCTAACCAAGGCCGACTCGTGCGATTTCATGCTGCGCGACCGTTTTGAGCAATTAACGCTACGCGCGAGCACGCTTGCTCCTGAGCTTAACTTCCGATTGAAGTTGGGCAAGGGCATCGGCATTTGCGGGCAAACGCTGGAAACGGGCGTTCCCATGTTCATCACGTCTAAAGCATTTGACCATGCCGACTTTGCCACTGTGCCGGGCATCGACGATAAAGAGTGCAACGGCGCCGCCGTGTTGCCATTGCTGGACCGCGGCAGGACGATCGGCGTGGTATTGCTGCGATCCTCGGAGCCGTGGAAAACTGCCAAGAAGGAGCGGGATGAGCTGCTCAAGATGGCCGATGAGAGCTCGGTTTGCCTTCTCGGCTACCGCAACGCCTATGATGCGGGAGGACATTCAAACCGCCTTGGCGCGTTGAGCGAAGTCTCGAAGACGATTGCTGCTAGCCCTTATCTGGAGGAGATTCTTCAGCTTCTTGTTCACCTCACGGCGCAACAGTTCGACTACAAAGTCGTTACAGTGCGCCTATTGGACGAAAACAACGAGGAGTTGGTCCTACGTGCAACTCAAGCCCCCGCAAAGGCATATCAGCGCAAGCGCGCGATCAAGCTTGGCGAATCAATGGCGGGCAGGGCGATTGCCCAGAACCGGACGATCATCGTTCCTGACGTGCAGCTTGAGCAGGATTACATTGGCCACGATCTAGCAGAGGAGCAGGGCTTGAGGTCCATGATTTGCGTGCCTCTAACGATTCAGAATCGCCCTGTTGGCGTGATGACCTGTTATACGGACGAAGTCCGCGAGTTCCAGCCTGACGAGGTCCGTGCATTGGAAACCTTGGCGAAGCAGGCCGCTGTTAGTATTGAGCACGCCAAGCTCCAAGTTCGCCACACGTTGATGCAAGAGATGCATCACCGAGTGAAGAACAACCTGCAGCAGGTGGCTTCCCTGCTCCGTCTGCAGATGCGTCACGGCACCTATAAGTCGCTAGAGGAGGCTCTGAGCGACTGTATTGCCCGAATTCTTGCAATTGCGTCCGTTCATGACCTGCTGAGCCGAGAAGATCTGGACCATGTCGGCATTCGATCGATAGCTGAGATGCTGGTCCAGCATCAGCAGAGCTCCCTAATTCTCCCCGATAGGACGATTTCTTTCGAGGTGCGAGGCGACGACGTCCACCTCAACATGACGCAGGCGACGCAGATTGCGCTGGTTCTAAACGAACTCGTCCAAAACGCGGTGGAGCACGGGTTCAAACGCACGATAAACGGGTCCATTCATATTAACGTTGAGGAAGACGACACGGCGGTTTCGGTATGGGTGTCGAACAACGGCGACAAGCTACCGGTCGGCTTCAAGATCGACGACGGGCATCTGGGAATGCAGATCGTGGATTCCTTGGCGCACGCGTTGA
>JBBQMJ010000339.1:0-4387 GCA_038328815.1 Fimbriimonadales bacterium
AGGACCGCCTCTTCCCGCGCACCTTCTCACACACAGAGTTAAAACTCAGGTAGGGATCTTACGTGCTCCAAACCAGGAAGAGGCCGCCCCCACGCTGGGCGCTAAACAAGAAGTTCACCCCAACGCACATACAAGGGATCTGGATGGAGTTTTGTTAATTGGATTCGCTAAGGCACCCTGCAACTTCCTGCGATCAAGAAGCGTGTACGTCGAGATTCCTCACACGGAGTTCGGAATGATAGGCTTTGGCCAAGCGCTATTTACTGAGCATGTCGCGCAGACGGCGACGCTGGGCTAGCGCCCGTAGCTTCTTAATCGCCTGAACTTCAATCTGCCTCACGCGTTCCCGTGACAGCTTCATTTCTTTGGCGATGTCCTCCTGAAGAGGAGCCTCGGAGCCATCAAGTCGGAATCGAAGGCGCATGACGCGCTGCTCGCGCTCGTTGAGCTCCAGCATGATGCGGTGAAGCTCGTTCATCACTTCCTGACTCAGCATGAGCGACTCGGGGTCGCTGTTTGCGGTGTCCTTGATGAGTCCGCCTAGGGTCATGCCGCCGCTATCGCCCACGGTCATGTCCAGGCTGAGAAGGTCTTGGGAGCTTTGTATGAGAGTAAGAAGTTTCTTGGCGCTGATGCCCATCGCGAAGGCGACTTGCTCTGGAGTTGGTTCGCATCCCATTTCCCGAGACAATCGCGTTCTTTCTTTTTCTACTTTGCGAAGGAATTGGGAAACGTGTGCGGGAAGACGGATGGCTTTGGATTTATTGTCGATGGCTCGGCCAATGGCTTGGCGAATCCAGTGAGTGGCGTAAGTGGAGAAGCGGAAGCCTTTGTCTGGATCAAACCTATCGGCGGCCTGCATGAGCCCGATGGCGCCTTCTTGGATTAAGTCTTCGAGTGGGATTGAGCGGTTGCGATAGGTCTTGGCAATATTGATCACCAAGCGCATGTTCGATTCAATCAATCGCTGTTTGGCAGCTTTATCGCCCTGTTGAACGGCGCGGGTGAGCTCGATCTCCTCTTCAGGAGTCAGCAGTGGTGCCTGGGTCAACCGGCTTAGGTAGCTCGGTATCCCGTCATCGAATTCTTGGATCTGCGGGTGTGCGCTCATTCCGTCGATTTGGCCAATGCGGATGCTTCGATTAAAAGCATTGCTGCGATTTGAAGATGCTATCTACATGAACTGCAAGCTGCGTGCCAGAATCCTGCTTCTTCTGCAAGCGATTGAACTATGCAACTATCTTTGACGTCAAAATTCGTTTTTCGTTCTCCGGCATTAATGCCCGATTAACAACAAGATAGCGCAATTCAATTCTACCGAATTCGTGAATCACATTTTGACAATATTCTTGTGGCCCATTTCTGCTGTCTATTAGACGTTTTTGAGGGACAATACGCTAAGGGATGAACGAAAGCTCTTTTGTCGAGAAGCGTGAACCTGATTGGAAGCGAATCACCTTTCTGTGTGATAAGGCCGACATGTCGCCCACCTCGCTCACAAACGACGAACTCAATGAGTTCATTCGGCTCTACCGTAACGTGTCCGCGGACCTTGCTCTCGTCCGGACAAAGTCCAGCAACGTACCCCTCGTCCTTTTCCTAAACGACATGGTAGGAAGGGCTTACGGGCTCCTTTACCGCTCGAAACGAAACCCTATTCTAAAGGCGTTGCAGGATGCAGTGGCCGGTGCGGCGCAAACGGTTAGGCGACGGAAGTGGTTTATCGTCACCAGTGCCAGCCTTGTCTTTGGGTCTGCTCTCTTCCTTTTCCTGCTGTTCTTCCTTCGACCCGATATTCGGGCTCAATATCTGGGGATTACGACCTCAACTGGCGCTCACTTTTCGGCTCGAGCTCTCTCGCCCACGCCTGGGGCGCCAATCGCAGAAAACGGATTTGGCGAAGTTATCAAGCAATGGACTGACGGCAAGCTTCCGGACCGAACCTCCTCCGAGTCGGTTGCGATGTGGGGAATGTACGCCTCTCACAACCCCTTGGTAGCCATTATTTCAGGTTCAGTCGCGGCATCCACCTTCGGCGTCGGCACCGTGGTAATGCTCATTCAGAACGGTCAAATACTGGGCGCGTTGTCGTTTGAAATGATGAGGGTCGGCAAGCTGGGCTTCCTCTTAGCCTCCATCTTCCCTCACGGCGTTCCAGAAATTAGCGGCCTAATCATCTCAGGAGCAGCTGGCCTATGCATGGGCTGGGCGCTCATCAATCCCGGCCGTAAGCGTCGTGGCGAAGCTCTCCTCGACGCCGGTAAGGACGCTATCACACTTCTTGCGACCTCCGTCTGCATGATGTTCATTGCCGCTCCGATCGAAGGGTTCTTCAGCTTCAACCCGAACATCCCCAGTTGGGTCAAAGTGGTGGTCATCGTTGTGGAGCTTATCGTTTGGGGGCTGTTCTGGACCGGCTTCGGTAAGTCTCCAGAAGAGCAGCTTGAACCGGCTTAGTTCATCGCTACGCTCAAGGCCAATACCACGGCATTGTTCAAGCAATGCATAACCATTGAAGGCACTAGCGACCCCGTCCTATAAGAGAGGAAGGCAGACATTCCTCCAATCGCGGCAAGGCCCGGCCAAGCCGGAATGCCCGTTGGGTGGATCATGGCAAAAAGGCAGCTTGAAACCACACCTGCCCAAATTGGGCTCTTGAACACCCTCGCCATCGCGGGCAACATGGTGCCTCGAAAGAGAATCTCTTCAAAAAATGGCGCCTGAATCGAGGCGGCAAAGAAGAGGACGGCGAGAGTCCATGGGCTCGGGCTTCGCAGCATCTGCTCTATCGGGTGCTCAGCCGGAGGCAGCGCCTTGAACAGAAAGCTGCTGAGTAGCGTAACCACAACAACAATCGGTGCGTTGGCCAACGCTCCGATGGCTCCCCAGCCTATCAACCGAAAAGTTGGTTTTTGAACACCAATTTCTCTCAAACCCGAAACCGGGCCTTGAGATTTTAGAAGAATAGGTGCTCGGCAGATCGCAACGGTCCCTGCAATGATTAATAGCCCGTCGACTAGAAATGTTACGTTCGTACTCGCAGTTCGAAGGACAAGCGCAATGAACACAGACACGCCGAGATACAAGGATAACAGCAGCGCGACCCGGAGCGCTAATCCATCCGCCTCTCCTAGGGTAATTGAGCCAGTGGCATGCCCAGGAAGGGGCCTGCCCACACTTGTTGCCATGATGAACAACAACGCGAATAAGCCAAGCACAAACGCCGTAACAGCAACTCCGATCACGATGAAGAGCCCAGACTTCTGTGCCTGGCTGAACAACCCAGCTCGCGGATTCGGCTTACCAGCCTTTTCAAGCGCATGGGCTAGCGCCAGGCGATCAAGAAACTTGCTGTCACTTAGAGACGCCTTGATGGCAGGAAGATCGGTCGCCCGAAGGACTTGGTGGCTATAGATCTCGTGAAAGGCCCGTTCCCGCGCGGTGCCGGCCTTCAGCACGGCGAGGTCCGACGGTTTCGACTGATTGCCCTGCTCGAATAGAATCGCAGCGTAAAGCATGGCTGCCCGCGCTGAGGTAGTCGTGTTCGGCGCGAGCTGATTCAGTAACGGAACCACGTCTTTGTCAGAAGCTTCCATCTTCGCGCCCAAGGCGTTCAAGGATTCGCGATATTTGAGGTCCTCCTCAAACACCTGCTCCACGTGCACGAATTGCGAGCTCTTCTTAGTATCTCGCGTCAGATAGGACGCGAGCTCCGTGCCAAACAATAGGGTTAAGATCAGGCTTAGGACAACCCAGCCCACGTAGTTCCGCCTAAGGAAAGGCGGGGGAACGAGTTCAGGCTGGGGCGATGGTGCGTCGGTCAATCCTCTTTCCTATCGGGCGCGTGGCTTCGGCCCCGTACGTCATACCCGCTTTCCGAGCCTACACCGTGAGTACACTGGCCCCATGCGTTTAACGCACATGGTTTCCAGCGCCGGTTGAGCGACTAAGTTGGGCCCAGCCCAACTGGCGGAGGTTCTCCGCCAACTGCCTAACTCGACGAACCCAAACCTGCTCGTTGGCTTTGAAACATCGGACGACGCGGGTGTCTTCAAGCTGTCTGAAACTCAGGCTCTGGTGCAGACCCTTGATTTCTTTACGCCAATCGTCGACGATCCCTATGCCTATGGGTCTATTGCGGCGGCCAATTCGCTCAGCGACATCTACGCAATGGGCGGTACTCCCCTAACGGCCCTGAACATCGCCTGCTTCAACCCTGCCGCGGCCCCTGCAGATGTTTGGGCGGAAGTGTTTCGAGGAATCCATGAGAAAACTTTGGAAGCGGGGGCCGCGGTCCTAGGCGGACATACGGTCCTTGATGACGAGCCGAAGTTTGGTATGTCCGTGACAGGCATTGTCGATCCTTCCAAGATGTTCGCAAACAGCA
>JBBQMJ010000340.1:0-4361 GCA_038328815.1 Fimbriimonadales bacterium
CTATAGTGGTCTCAATCATCGGATTTTTGGGCTCGTGCCAGCTGACGCTAGGAAGATTCTGTTCACCTGGAGCGTAGGAAGCGGCAGTTCCCGAAGGTTTTCTCCACTTTCGCCGAAGCTCTTTCGAAATGCGTTGAACGCCAGCGAACTAGGCTCGAGGAAGAAGACAGGACTATTAGGCTTGATTTTATGCTCACGTGGCTGCATGCAAATCCGGTTGGCCGTGAGTACGGCATCGTTCCCATCATTGAAGACTATATTGCTGAGCTTTCGCAGTCAAACAGCAAAGTTGAGCTGCGATTTTGCACTTTGGCGCCTTCTTGTTTGGGTTTGATCGCTAGTCGGTTTATGCACTTGGGCTTGACCCAGCTCGAAGAGTCTCGTTCAGTGCGTATGATGGGCGCCGCCATCGGCCGCGTAGCGGAAATGGCTGCAGATTCCTTAGCCGAAATCAAAAACACCGACGAGTTTTGAAGCAATTATGCGGTCACTATGCGAGAAGCTCAACGGTGAAAATAACGCATCGATATAATTTTGCCTGGCCCTCAAACCCAATGGTCCTAGATGGCGGGAAGCTTGCGATAATTGGCAGTTACCCTGCCAGCGGCGGCTACTGTTCGGCTCCAGCACATCCCTATTTTATAGGCTCACTTGACTATGCTCTTGCCGTAAGAGATTTTGATCTGATTTGGAGTAAGTCATTCGAAAAGTCGAATTCACATGAGGACCCTGTGGTTAGTGAAGACATAAGAGCCCAAAGACGTCTAACTGATTTTATCGCTCGAAAGTTTGCCGATCCGTCCACATGGAAGGACCTCCTTACAATTCATATCCTGGAGAATTTTGGTGATTTTGTGTCAGACTCGCTTCGCACCGGTTGTGAAAGCCGCACAGCGAACATCGCCACTCTAAGCTGATACTTAGAGCCCCCACGTTGAAGTGGGGGGAGGATGCGCACTCCAACTTGGATAACCAAGATGGCTGTTTCCTATGCGCGGAGCAAGCATGTCACAAAAGCAATTCTTTGACAACCATGCTGGAATTCAACTCAAGACTGGACGAGATCTCTTTAACCGCCACTCTTCGACGCTCGATGCGGGCACGCATATAGTCCGTCTCCTTTTCAAGCGTGGATTGCGCGCCTCCAACTGGTGCTAACGCAATTCAAGGCAGATTTGAAGGCGCTCGAATGACCAGTCATTCCTTATCGATTTTGCCGGACCGTAATGGGCTCCCCCGAATATCGCACCACTTCATCCGCCGTCTCCGACGATGCAGTCCCAACCCCCAGCCCGGGACCAACCAGGACCACCCGGAACGTTCGCTCCTTTAACATCCCCTGAAACTCGCCCTGCCTCTTCCCTATGGTTAGCGTGTGTTTCGCATCGTTCCAGGAAATGGGGATCGTGGCGTGGGCGCCTTTTTCATAGTTATAGTTGTCGCCCTCGTCCTCGTACAAATTGAACGATCCGTTCGCCCCACGATAGACCCTTAGCTCGATTGGATCCAGTTTCTCCGAAGCGTATTGGATGGAGGGACCATAGGGAATGATTGAGCCGGCTCGGACGAAGAGGGGCATTTTGTCTATAGGCGCGGGGGCTTCTATTGATTGGCCACCCTTGAAACTCTCACCTGTCCAGAAATCAGTCCAAGTGGTTCCCGTCGGAAGATAAACCGGACGAGACAAGGCGCCAGCTTTCGTCACTGGGCAAGCCATCAAAGCTGGCCCAAACATATACTGATCCCCGATGTCTCGCACCTTTGGGTCCGTGCGAAAGTCCATGGGCAATCCTCGCATCATGGTGTAATCGTCGTGCGTGACCATCCACGAAGTGGAGTAGATGTAGGGCAGGAGGTGGTAGCGCAGACGGTCGAAATCGGCGAGGATCTTCTCCGTGTCATCGTCGAAGCGCCACATCTCTTTGGCGAAGTTGGTGCCGTGGACGCGGAACATCGGACAGAAAGCGCTGAACTGGAACCAGCGCGTGAACAGCTCAGCATAGGCGGGTGTGGCTGGGTTGCCACTTAGGAAGCCGCCCGTGTCCGTGTTCCAATACGGAATGCCGCTCATAGAGAAGTTGATGCCTGCAGGGATTTGCGCGGCGTACACGCTCCAGGTCCCCTGAATATCGCCCGACCATGTCACGGCCGAATTCCGCTGCTGGCCGGCATAGGCAGACCGGGTGAGAATGAAGACTCGTTTGGAGGAATCTTCGGCGCGTTGGCCCGTGTAAACGGCA
The DNA here is from genome assembly GCA_038328815.1 of Fimbriimonadales bacterium. GTDB lineage: Bacteria > Armatimonadota > Fimbriimonadia > Fimbriimonadales > Fimbriimonadaceae > JBBQMJ01. Next base: position 2,241 of record JBBQMJ010000340.1, read on the forward strand.
TCCGTATGCATTAAGGGGTAGGCGTTGTATTCCCGCGAACCCGGCCCTGCGGCGGTTGTGTAGTTTCGGAATTCACCCCAGTCCTCGCTAAGCTCTGGCTCACTGGCATCCAGCCACCAGCCATCCAGGCCAAGTGAGAAAAGATGCTTCGAAATCTGCTCCCAATACAGCTTTCGAGCTGCTGGGTTGAATGGGTCGTACCACTGTCGCTGACCCGGTGCATACCCGCTATTGATTACCTGGGGATACAGGTCGCCTGCGGCTGAAAGCTCCTTTTGCGTTTCCGAGCCTACATCGAACCGCGGCCACACCGAAATGATCATGTGGACATTGCGCTCGTGTAAATCCTGCATGAGCTTTGCGGGATCGGGGTAGCGGTTGGCATCAAACAGGTGCGAACCCCATGGGTGCGGCGTCCAATACTGCCAGTCCTGGATGAGGCCGTCGAGCGGGATTCCAAGGCTGCGGTACTTCTCCGCCACGTCCAATAGCTCTTGCTGCGACTTGTAGCGCTCCTTGCATTGCCAGAAACCCCAAGTCCATCTCGCCATCATCGGCGCTGAGCCGGTGAGCTTCCGATAGCCCTTAATTACGTCGTCCAGGGCGGGACCATACATGAAGTAGTAGTCGACCGAATCCGCCGCTTCGGATGTCCACGTTAGTGGCAAAGCGCCGGGCGAAGGAACTCGCCAGGCAAGGCGAACAACTGCTCCGCCGCCATCTTGGTAATACTCAACCCTAATTCGGTGGCGGCTATCTTTCTCGAAGTTGACTTTGGCAAGCAGAGTCTCGACGGCGTTCGTGGTCCAGTCGCCAAGAAGCTGTTTGTCGTCAATCCATACACGCACACCATCGTCAGCCGAGGCGCTGAGCGTATATTCTCCCGCCTGCTTGGCTTGCAGAAATCCTGTCCAGCGGACACTGTAATGGTTATGCGGCAGGCCAGGGGGCGGCGTTTTCGACCAGTCGAAATCGATCTTGGAATCCGTACTTTTGGATACAAAGGTTTGGAAATCGTGGCCCTGGAAGTAGCTTGCGGTTAGGCCACCGGCTTTGCCGTCGTCGTCCGAGAGCTGCGAGGTGGGAATCGTCTCTTCGGGCACTGAGTCTACGCTGACAGTTGTTGCCGCCGGGTTATCCCACAGGACACCATAGCCTCGACTGGAAAGCAGCACGGGCACCGCAACTTCTCGGTTTTCCTGCATAAGGTTGACGGAGGAACCCCGGTAGTTCATGATTCCTTGCTGATGCTGGCCAAGCCCGTAAATCGCTTCTCCAGGTTGGAGCGTAAAGGATGTCTGGCTTCGAAGCGTCTCGTAGGCGCCAACCTGACTCGGCTTCAGGGACCTTCCACCATCGGTCTCCGACAAGATTGCCTTGCCCGATTTGTCAAAGAACCCCACTCGGCCCGAAGCCTTGTTTACTCGAGCTTCCATCGCGTCAGTGGACAACCAAACCTCATCGGGTCTATCGGTTGCCTTCCAGCGCGTCACCACAGGATGAGTAATGACGGCAAGGCTCGCAGCGGGCGCATGGGGGCCGGGTGTGAAAAGCACTCGTATGACTTTCGGCGAAAACACCTGAAGCCTGAGTTGTCCGGTTTTGAGCTTAAGGACAATGCCATCCGGTTCCTCTGTCCACGCAGACGATGGCGCATGCTTGAAGCTGGGGGCAAGCAACAGGGGCTGGGGAATGTTTCCGAAAGTCGAAGCAGGAAGCAGGAGATTTCCGAAAAATAAGATCAAGACGAGCCTCTTAAACCGGGTGATTTACCGGTGTATCAACTATACACCTTCCAGCTACCAACTCGACTCTACGAGATCCGCCTATGCACTCTTAGGGAGTTGGATGACTTTCGCCAGCTTTTCCTTGGCGCGCCGTTCGGTAACGTCGGCAGCAAAGACCAGGGCGCCCGTGACCGCGCCATCCTCGTCCAAAAGGGGGTTTACTCTGCCGGCCAAGGTTAGCTTTGCGCTGCTACTCTTGAACGAAGTTTCAAACTCAGTGGTCTGGCCGGAAGCCAGGCAACCTTGAACTGCCTTATGGAGCGGGTTGCAGCCCGCAACGCACACAGAGAGTGGCTTTCCCGGAGCATTCGCAAATAATTCGGTCGCCATTCGG